>JAKSBZ010000383.1 GCA_022360875.1 Cytophagales bacterium
GTTTGTTTGCGCTGAGCGCTTACACGGCCGAGCAGCGCACCAAGGAAGTCGGCGTCCGAAAAACTTACGGAGCCGGTCTGAGGGAAATTTTCAACATGCTGTTCTGGGATCTCAGCAAGCTGGTTGGCTGGAGTGCCGTGCTTGCGTTCCCCATAGCGTACTATTGCATGAATAAATGGCTGGAGCAGTTTTTTTACACGATTGAGCTTTCGCCGGTTACTTTTCTATTGTCTTTCCTGATAGTTTGGCTGGTTGCCGGCCTGACTGTAAGCTACCACAGCTTGCAGGTTGCGCGGGTCAATCCGGTGGAGGCGCTGCGGGATGAGTAAGGCTAGTCAATTGAAAACTCTTCGCCGAATTTATATCCCATTTTACGGTTCAGAGAGTAAATGTAGCGGAACAGATGCAGGGCTATCGGCTCAATGCGGCGGAAATCATCTATCGACCGAATGGTTCTGAGCTCGAAAATGGGCATTTGGCCATCGGCGCTAAGGGCGGAGGGTTCGGTTTTTTCGTGCCAGGAGCCCAGAGACTCCAGTTCTTCGGCGTATTCCCGGTTCGGAAAATGCTCTTCGGTCAGGTAGTCAGTGCCTAAAGGAATGCCCGTGAGCCATTGTTTGCGGCTTAGATCTTTCAGTATGTGGTGGTCTTTGCCAGCACTTCTCCAATAAATACCTTTTTCAAATACCGGAAGGTCAATTTTCAGTTCAATCAGATCCAAGCATGCTTTCATCAGTTCCATCCAGTAAAGCCCGTTCTCTTTTGTGAACAGGCTTTTTTCATTTTCGGGCAACAGTTGAAAAAGGCGGGCGAAATCCGTTCGTGCGAGCAGCGAGCCGATGGTTTTTGCGTAGCTTTTCAATTGGCCTGATCCTCTTATCAGGTACAGTAAAATTAAGTTGACAAGTCCCATTAGCTCCTCACTGGGCTTGAAGTCGCGCATGTTTTTGGCAATTAGTTTTTCCGAGAAAGCCTCCATTCCATCTTCGGCCAGCAGTAGCGTTTCGTCGTAGCGGCAGGAAGTTTTTTGTCTCGATAAAACCTTGCGGCCTTCGGAGCGTCGTTTTTTCAGTGCAGGATGTACACTTTTCTTGTCTTTCCCGATGTCTTCCATCAGCTCCGGCACTTGGTCAAGCTCAAGACCGAAAGTGGCCTGCGGTTTAATCTTCGGGGATCCGTGCAAAAACAGATGTGTGTCGGGAAGATCTAATCTGCCAAAGGCTTCCAGTTTTGTGAAGGGTTCTGTTCTTTGGCTAAACGGCTCAAAACTTTCCAGTATGCAAATGATTTTCCGCATTGTTTGCTTCAGTTGCTGATAGCCTTCCTTGTTCTCTTCGAATGGGACTGTGCATATCTCCAGATCCGAGCCGACATCGTGTTCGTCGGCCTTCAGTACAAAATTTGGAGCGCGGAGTACCGTTTCATTTTTTTTTAAAGGTGTCCAAACTGGTTCTTCTTTTCCTTCCACTTTCTCGGGTTTCATAGTCAGCCAGTTGCCGACTTCGAATTCGAAGCCGATTTTGGTCTGGATTGGAGAAGAATAAGCAATTTTGGGAGGTGCTTTTGCTGTTCCCTTGTTCTGCGGGCGGAGTTTTATTTTTTTTGCAGGCGGAAAAAAAATCATGAACGGCAATAGTGTGTCGTTCTATTGTAAGCGGTTTTGGGGTAAATAGTTTGTCGCATTAGCTGTGGTAAAAGGAGTAATGAATGGCGAGCCTGCTACAGCAAAAAGAGATAGACGGCCAGAAAATGAAAGAGACTGCCGAGAAGGACAAAGAAATGCCAAACGGCGTGTGTATAGGCTTTTTTCTTTTGAATATAGAAGATGACGCCGCAGGTGTAGCTTAGGCCGCCCAGTAAAAGCAAGGCCAGGCAGTTTTCCAACAGGCGGTTCAGCATTTCGGGCAGGGCAAAAATAGCCAGCCATCCCATTCCTAAGTACAGCGCCAGAGAGAGCTTGCGGAACCGGCCAGTGAAGAAAATTTTGAAAAACACACCGAAAAGAGCAATTGTCCATATTACAGAGAAAAGTCCCCACTTCCAGAACCCGCTGAAGGCCAGCAGCGAGAATGGCGTGTACGATCCGGCGATCAGCAGATAGATGCCGGCATGGTCGAGTATTTTGAACGTTTTTTTTGTGCTGGGCTTGCCGGAACTGTGGTAAAGTGTGGATGCGGTGTAGAGCAGGCACATGGAAATTCCGAAAACCAGCGCGGCAAACAGGTTTAGAGGAGCCGGTGATGCCGCGGCTTTCGCCGCCATAAGCCCGGTGCCCAGCAGGCTCAGCGCTATGCCGAGACCGTGCGTAAGGCTGTTGGCCAGTTCTTCCTTGAAGGAATAGACTTCCGGATTTTCTTTCCGGCCGAACAGCCCGGGCTCTGGACAGATATTTTTCTTGTCGGCTTTTTTTTGCATGCCCCGCCGTATTAGATTTCTTCGAGCAAGGTGGCGAATGAGACCTGCTTCTGTCCGAACCGCTCGGACTGGGCATTGATGGCGTGTACTAGATCGACCATGCAGTTCTCGATGTCTTCCAGGCTGTTTCCGAAAAACTGCAGGGCAAAGGTTTCGCCTTCGTTTTCATCTTCTTTCATCAGCCGCAAAAATTTGTGGGACTTTATTTCTCCTGATTGCAGAAAAAGTGGGATATATTCATTTTTCATGTAGCTGGTCCACTCTTTTTGAATATCTTTTTCAATATTGTATGTGATATTGTAGAGAATCATATGTGTAGTTTTAAATATTTTTCTTTACTTTACGGAAATTTTGACCAAATATAATTAAAAATCACGTAACCGAAGCCTTGACCAGTTACCATATCATACGCGAGAAGATGGAACCTGTGCCGTTTGTCAGTGTTCTCTTGGCTGTTTTTCGGACGCCGCTCGATGATTTGCTGTTAGGTTTGTCTGGTCTGGCCGTATTCCGATCAAGTGTGAGAGCGTTTTTAGATGAGAAATTTAAAATCGGATACGTATTTGAGCCCCCCTGTTGTTTTTATGAATTACCGAAAGGTCGGGAAGCCGGCCGAAAAAAAACAACTGTTTCGAAAATATCTTATTTGAAGGCTGTTGTGAGAAGTCTGCTGGCTTTTTCCGTTTTTCATCAAAAGAAAAAAAATTATCATGGTGATCCGGTTTTTGAAGAATGGCTGTCGGAGGCAGAGGAGAAACAGTGTGATTCGGTAGGGGATTTGTCCGGGGGATGGTTGGTCATTGATTACCTATTTGATCCGTTTGAGATTGTTGAAAATATTTTGATTAATAAAAAGAAGAGAGCTACTAATTAAGTTTAGTAGCTCTTTTTTTGGTTTTGACAAGAAGACTAAAATCAGCATTAAAAAAATGCTAAATGAAATTGACTCTGTATGAAGTAAAACAAAACGAGTGCCAAAGCAGAAAAAATTCTAACAAACATATACTATTATAAAAATGCCAAAAGACAACAGTATCAAATCCGTTTTGATTATCGGCAGCGGGCCGATCGTGATTGGACAAGCATGTGAATTCGACTATTCGGGCTCGCAGGCCGCGCGCTCCTTGCGCGAAGAGGGAATCGAGGTGATTTTGATTAACTCCAATCCGGCGACTATCATGACCGATAACGTGACGGCTGACCATGTCTATCTGCTGCCCCTAGAGAAGAAATCGATCCGAACGATTTTGGAAAAGCACCATATTGATGCCGTGTTGCCTACCATGGGCGGACAGACCGCTCTGAACCTTGCGATTGACTGTGACAATGCCGGTATTTGGGAAAAGTACGGGGTTAGAATCATCGGTGTGGATATCGATGCCATTGAGACAACGGAAAACCGCGAGAAATTCCGCATGAAAATGCATGAACTGCAAGTGGACGTTTGCAAGGGAGAGACAGCGACTTCTTTTTTGCACGGAAAGGAAATTGCTCAGGAGATTGGTTTTCCTTTGGTGATTCGTCCGTCGTATACGCTGGGCGGCACCGGAGGAGGATTTGTTGAAAAGCCGGAAGCCTTTGACAAGGCGCTGACAAAGGGCCTGCATGCTTCGCCGGTGCACGAAGTGCTGATCGAGCAGAGTATTCTTGGCTGGAAGGAGTACGAATTGGAGCTTTTGCGCGACAATATGGGCAATGTGATTATCATCTGCTCGATTGAGAACTTCGACCCGATGGGAATCCACACCGGCGACTCGATTACTGTGGCCCCTGCAATGACGCTGTCCGACACGATTTATCAAAAAATGCGTGATATGGCCATCAAGATGATGAACGGAATCGGAGAGTTTGCCGGTGGCTGCAACGTACAGTTTTCGGTAAGTCCGACGACCGACCAAATCATCGGAATCGAAATCAACCCGCGCGTTTCGCGGTCTTCGGCGCTGGCTTCGAAGGCAACCGGATATCCGATTGCCAAAATCGCAGCCAAACTGGCTATCGGTTATAACCTGGACGAGCTGGAAAACCAGATTACCAAAACAACATCCGCCTTTTTTGAGCCGAGCATCGACTACACCATCGTGAAAATACCGCGCTGGAATTTCGACAAATTCGAAGGAGCCGACCGTTCGCTTGGACTGCAGATGAAAGCCGTGGGCGAAGTGATGGGAATCGGGCGGAATTTTCAGGAAGCGCTTCAGAAGGCCTGCCAGTCGCTCGAAATAAAGCGCAACGGGCTGGGCGCCGACAACAAGGAGCTTACCGATCAGTCGGCGATTCTGGATAGCTTGAAGAATCCGAGCTGGAACCGTTTGTTCCATATTTATGACGCTTTCAAGCTGGGCATTTCGTTCCGTAAAATTCAGCAGCTGACCAAAATCGATTCTTGGTTTTTGTACCAGATCGAGGAACTTGTGGCTTTCGAGAAAGAAATGCAGCGCTACACGGTGGATGATATTCCGAAGGATGTGATGCTGACTGCCAAGGAAAAAGGATATGCCGACCGCCAGATCGCTCACTTGCTTGGTTGTCTGGAAAGCAAAGTGTTTAAAAAGCGATACGAAGAATACGGAATCAAGCGCGTATTTAAACTGGTGGATACCTGTGCGGCGGAGTTTGAAGCACAGACGCCTTACTATTATTCTTCCTTCGGCGGCGAAAACGAATCGGTTTCATCGGACAGGAAAAAGGTGATTGTGCTGGGCGCCGGGCCGAACCGAATCGGGCAGGGCATTGAGTTTGACTACTGCTGCGTGCACGGTGTGCTGGCGTCCAAGGAGGCAGGCTACGAAACGATAATGATTAACTGCAATCCGGAAACCGTTTCCACTGATTTCGATATTGCCGACAAGCTGTATTTCGAACCGGTTTTCTGGGAGCATATTTACGAAATTATTTTGCACGAAAAACCTGAGGGTGTCATCGTGCAGCTCGGCGGGCAGACGGCGCTGAAACTGGCTGAAAAGCTTGAACGCTACGGCATCCGGATTATGGGAACCAGCTTCGAAGCGCTGGATTTGGCCGAAGACCGCGGCCGTTTTTCGGAGCTGCTGTCGAAAAACGACATTCCTTTCCCTCAGTTCGGCGTGGCCGAAGACGGAGACGACGCGCTGAGGCTGTGCAAGGAAATCGGATTTCCTCTGCTTGTGCGTCCGTCGTATGTGCTTGGCGGGCAGTATATGAAGATCGTGATCAACGAACAGGAGCTCGAAGAGCATATTGTGAATATTCTGAAGGAAATTCCGGGCAACCAGGTATTGCTGGACCACTTCCTGGACGGAGCGATTGAGGCGGAAGCGGATGCTATCTGTGACGGCAAAAACGTGCAGATTATCGGAATTATGCAGCATATCGAACCGGCGGGCATCCATTCCGGCGACTCGAATGCGGTGTTGCCTCCGTTCAACCTTGGTGATTTTGTGATGCGGCAAATAGAGTCTATTACCAAAAAAATTGCTGTTGAGCTGAAAACGCAGGGACTGATTAACATTCAGTTTGCCATTAAAAACGACAAGGTTTATGTGATTGAAGCCAATCCGAGAGCGTCCCGCACGGTGCCGTTTATCTGCAAAGCCTACGAAGAGCCTTATGTGAATTATGCGACCAAGGTGATGCTCGGAGCCAAAGTGACGGATTTTGAATATAATCCGAAGAAAAACGGTTATGCCATCAAGGAGCCGGTGTTCTCGTTCAACAAGTTTCCGAACGTTAACAAGGAGCTTGGACCTGAGATGAAGTCAACCGGCGAGTCGATTTACTTTATTGAGGACTTGATGGACGATTATTTTCTGAAGCTGTATTCGGAGAGAAACCTGTACTTGAGCAAGTAATCAAGCAACTCAGATTGGATTAATGTATATATTTTCTGAAGCCGGGAGCATATGATTTCCGGCTTCATTTTTTTAGAAAGAAAAAATAATTTTTTAAGAGCTCTTCATAATTTTCAGCACGTAATTGTATCCCAGTCCAATTCCTATTGCCAGCCCGAAGCTCAGCAGCGTGCCGATCAGGATGTATTCGGTGAGTTTGCGGTCTTTTCCCTTGGACAGATCTCCGAAGCGGAAAATGGATTTGGCGGTGAGCAGAAAACCGACGCCGGCCCACTGGTTGATGGCTATGAAGCTGAAGACAAGCAGGCGCTCCAGCATGCCGATGTATTTTCCGGCTTTGGGCAAGGCGTCTCTTTCAGGATCCTCTTCAATGGCTTTTATTTGTTTGTCCCAGGGAGACATGAGGATGGGGATAAGTATGGCGCCTGCTGAAGTGCAGCAGAGCACGGCGGAAAGAAACAGCAGTGTTTGGCTTGAATAAATGACAGACCAGTCGGTTTTGACAGAGCTGTAGGCTGTGGCCACCGTGATGATTACAGCAAAATGGGCCAGCTGATCCAGAAAGAACCAAAGGCGGCTTTTATGCCGGCTTTCTATGTACAGCTTGGAGAGATCGATCAGCAGATGCGAACCGAGTATGCTTAGCATGCCGAGCCAGTATTTGCTGATGTTGAACTCCAGTACGGCCAGCAGACAAACTGCATGCATACCCAGGTGCAGGTACAGTCCTGAGGATTTCCATTTATTATTTTGCTTGTCTTCTACCCAGGCATTGCGCTGCAGCAAAAAATCTCCAGCCAGGTGAGCCAGAGTAAGTTTGATAATGAGGTCTAGCATAGTTTCTCAGTTTCTTCTTCGTAATAGCGCAGCAGCTTTCTGATTTCCTCATATCCTCCTCTTTTCAGCGCCTCGCTGACGGAAGCCTGGCTTTTTCCCAGTTGCTTCGCCAGATCTTGTTGGCTTATGCGGCTTTTCTGAAGCATTTTGTTGATTACCATGGAAGAGATCGGCTTCCATTGGTCCATAGTGAGCAGGCCGAGTTCTATCATGACGTTTGCGCTTCTGTCAAACGACTTCCAGGGAGTTTGCACGGCCAGCGTTTTTTTCTTTAGATTTTCAAAGCATTCGCCTGAGCGGATAAAGGCGCTTCCGTTGCATTCGGTTATTTTGTCGCCTGCATAGTCGATTTCTCCTATTCCGATTGCCATGCGCACATCCAGCACCTTAATTTGTTTGATCAGCGATTTTATTTGCAGAGCAATGCACAGGGCTTCGGGAGGATTTGTTTTTAACTGAAAACTGTCTCCCCGGTAAATCTCCCAGTCAGCTGGTTCTTGCCCGCACTGGGCGAGAAAGGCCTTTAATGGAGAAAGCCATTCTTCGGCATTTGCTTCTCTGGAGTTGACAATGTCTCCTGTTATTACGGAAACCATGTGCATGTGAATTTCTTGCTGAAAAAATTTACTTTAAAGTATTTAATAAAAAGCGCATACACAAAAATTATCGGCAAAAAAGCCGATAATTAAGAATATCGGATAAATGTCCGATAATTAAGAATATCGATTGAAAATCTGATTGGCGGACGGTTAGCCCACCATCATTGTTGCGCTTGGGTACTTGTAATTCTTTTTGTATTTGCTGGAGCTCAGCGAAAGTGCGAAAGTCAGAATGCCGACCCGGCCCAGGAACATCGAGAAGATGATGATCCACTTGCTCGGGATGCTCAGGCTTTCGGTGATGCCCATGCTCAGTCCTACTGTGGCGAAAGCAGAAACCTCTTCGAAAGCGATTTTGTGAACTGGTATGTGGGGCTCGAAAACAGACAGCAGGAAGATGGAGAACACAATGATAGAGGCGGCGAAGAAGAAAATTGACAGCGCCTTGAACAGCAGTTCTTTGGGAAGCTCGTAGCCCGAGAGCTCGATGCGCGATTTTCCCCTCAGGTTCGACCAGGCCGAAAGCATGATCAGGAAAAAGGTGGAGGTTTTGATGCCGCCGCCCACAGAGCCGGAAGAGGCTCCGACGAACATCAGGAAAATCATGAAAATAACGGTGCCGTTTTTCAGCATGCTTGTGTCAATGGTGTTGAAGCCTGCCGTGCGCGTGATTGCGGACTGAAAAAAGCTTGTAACCAGCCGTTCGCCTTGGTTCATGTGCTGAAGCGTATTGCCGTATTCGAGTGTGTAAATTACGATTGTTCCCAGCACAATGAGTACTGCTGAAACATACAGGGCTACTTTGGTGCTCAGTCGCCAGTCGACCCAGGGTTTGGCCATGCGCTCGCGCAGTTTTGCAGGTGAGAAAAGGTCTTCGATTACCGTGAATCCTATTCCTCCCATGATGACAGCGAAGGCGATGACGAGGTGCATGACGTAAGACTGCCGCACGACGTTTTCGAACAGGTTGTTTGAGAACAGGCTGAATCCGGCGTTGCAAAAGGCCGAAACCGCATGGAAAACCGAATAGTACAGTTTCTGGCCCATGGAGACAAACTGCACCTGGCTGCCCCAAGTATGGTAAATGAGGTAGGCGGTGATGGCTTCAATGGCGAAGGTGATCAGGACGACTTGCCTGAGCAGCTGCTTGGCCGAATAGAGCGAGTCGCTGCTGAAATAGTCCTGCATGAGCACCTGCTCTTTCAGGCTGATGTTTTTGCGGATGAAGCGGGCAAAAAACAGGGCAAAGGCAATGATTCCCAGTCCGCCGAACTGGATAAGCATTAGGATGACGAGCTGGCCCCTCAGCGTAAAGTAGGTGGCCGTATCTACAACGATGAGCCCGGTTACGCAGGCGGCGCTGCAGGAAGTGAACAGCGCGTCGGTAAAAGGCATGCTGCCCGGTAGGTTGGTCATGGCCGGAAGCATGAGCACGCCGGCGCCTCCCAGAATCAGGATGATGAAACTCAGCACAAAAAGCACGGGAGGCTTCATATTCAGCGAGGGAAGCGAAAGACTGGCAACTACCAGTTCATAGCCTACAATGACCAGCAAGTATATGGTTTCCAGGAAAATATAGAATCCGGTGAAGTCATCGAAGCCCAGCAAATCGAAAAACTGCCGGGCAAAGAAGCTGTCGTAGTAGTAGTTGGTAAGCAGGTTGAGCAGGATCAGCGCAATGAGGAAGGTCTCAAATTTGTTGCGCAGTATAAACTGCCACCGCTTGAAGGAATAGAACAGCCGGACAACGAAAACACCGACGAAGATTCCGAAGATAATGTCGAGGCTGCGGAATAGAAGCAAGGCATCCTGAATGGATTCTTTGAAACCGAAACTGTAAATCAGAATAACGAGTCCGGCAAGGGAGGCTAGAAATTTTACGAGAGTCAGAAAGCTTTGTACGCGCTTCTGGCTCTCGTATATAGAATTGTTAAGTTTTTCAACCAGTTTATTGAACATCCGCAAGCAAGTTATTCTTCTCGGCTTCTTCAAAAAGTTTTTTCTTGTCTACCGGAACCACGCCCAGGTATTCGCAGACCAGACCGCCTCCGAGGTTCGCCAAAGCGGCAGTGAAGTCCATAGGGAGCTGCATAGCCATGCACAGGGACGCAATACTGATAACGGTGTCGCCGGCGCCTGAAACGTCGGAAATCTGGCGAATGTGCGCCGGGATATGGTGCGCCTCGCTGCGGTTTTTGATGAACACGCCGCGTTCCGAAAGGGTAATCATGGCGGCTTCGGCGTCGAGTTTGTTGAGCAGGCGGTTCACCGCATCATGCAGCTCGTCGGGATTGTCCACGTCAAATTCGATTTTCATGCCTTCCTTGATTTCCTTAAGGTTCGGTTTGAACAGCGACACACCCTGGTAAGCCAGAAAATTTCTTTTCTTCGGATCCACTACTGTCGGAATGTTCCGCGCTTTGGCCTCCTTGACTACGGTTTCGATGAGCTTGGCGCTCAGCACGCCTTTGTCGTAGTCTTCGAAAATGACAACATCGGTTTCAGGCAGAAAGTGCAAAATTTTCTCCAGCAGCCGATCGTATTCGAATGAGGTAAGCGGCTTGTCGTTTTCGGAGTCTACGCGCATAAGCTGCTGCGAGCCGGCCAGCACGCGTTCTTTTACGGTAGTCACCCGGTCGTTGCTTCGGATTACGCCCTGCGTTTTAACCCCTTTGCTTTCCAAAAGTTCCACGAACTGCTCTCCCTGGCTGTCGTTGCCGACCAACGCGCACAAAATGGGCTGAGCGCCCAGCGCACTGACGTTTTTGGCTACGTTGGCCGCGCCGCCCATGCGTATTTCGCGCTTGTCGACGTGCACAACCGGCACAGGAGCCTCCGGCGAGATCCGTTCGACGCTTCCCCATACGTAGGCGTCCACCATCACATCTCCGATGATCATCACTTTCAGCTCGTTGAATTTTTGAGCTATATCTGTAAGAGTCTTCAATTCCATTTCCTCATATGTTGAGCATTCGGCTCCTGCCAAAACGCGTTTCTGTCAATTTTTTTACAGCCCACGAAGTTACGAAATCCTCTTCACTATGCGGAATTGTCCAGAAGTTTTCTTTATATAGGAAAGCTGACCCAACAAGCTGGTTTATGGAAAAGAAAAACACCGAGTCACTGTATTTTTTGGCGATTGTGCCCCCCGAGCCGCTGCAATCCGAAGTGTACCGGTATAAGGAGCAAGTGCGTGAAAAATTCGGTTCGAGGGCCGCGCTGAACTCGCCGGCGCATATTACCCTGCACATGCCTTTCAAGTGGAAGAAGAAAAACAATGAGCGCCTGTTTGATGCTTTGCAGGACTTTGCAGGCGGACAGCAGCCGTTTGAGGTTGAACTGAATGGCTTTGGTTTTTTTGAGCCGAGGGTTGTGTTTGTGGGCGTGGATGAAAACGACAGTCTGAGGAAGTGCCAGAAAGCCTTGCAGAAACGTACTAGACCTTTGCAGCTGTTTCAGGCCGATTACAAACAGCGGGGCTTTCATCCGCATATAACCATTGCTTTCAGGGATCTGAAAAAGCCTTTGTTTTACGAAGCCAGGGCTTTTTTTGAAGAAAAAGAGTTCAGCAGGCAGTTTGTGGCGAACGGCCTTGTTTTGCTGAAGCACTCCGGCAAGCGGTGGGAGGAATATAGAGTTTTTGGTTTTTCGGAATAATTTTTTCGGGCAGGAAGTTTTGCCCAAGGCAGGAGCAGGCTTTAAGGCTGCTTTTTTAGTTTGAAAAATGTTATCCAGAAAAAATACTTTGAAAAAAGGGTTCCAATTAGTTTGACAAGTAGGAACCTTTTTTTCACGGCCTTCTGAGCGGTGTGCATGTAAGGCAAAAAGCAAATACGCTTACTCGATCGGCTCCTCCTTGTTCAGGATTTTTTGTCCGTCTTCCTTGTTCAGCCGAAGATCTCTCAGAATCCGGTGCTGCGACGGGTTGCTGATAGAGATGAATATTAGTACAAAAACGAACAGTCCAGAGTAGTACTTCTCAGCGGTGAGCAGCAAACCCAGCACGGCAAGGTTAAGACTGATGAAAAACAGTATGAATTTTTTGAAAGTAGCCTGCGCCAGCTTGTCTAATTTTGTGCGAAGATCTTGTGTTTCCCGTGCGGCTTTCATTTCCTTTTTATAAAAAACATAGCCCCACACCAAAAAGACAAGCGTCAATGCAACCAGCAAGCCGGTGAGATACGGCAGGTATTCCCCGGAGCTTAAAATTGCCGGCAGTTTTCCGTCTTTTTGTTTTAGGTAGACCACTGAAAACAGCAACAGTGGCAGTCCCACAATCGCGTACACAAGGGTGTTTAGCTTGTCGAGAAATTCCTTGCAGTTATTGAATTTTATTTTCATGTGCATGAAGATTTTTATCCATAAAAAAAGCACTTAACAAAGTGCTTCTTTCAAAGATATAGCTTTATTGCCTTATGCGGCAAGCTTCATACTCTTGATTTCGTCCACAGGACCGTATTTGTAGCCTTTAAACGGCTTTTTTCCTTTTTTGATTACTATTTCCACAGGAGCCACCTTGTTTTCTTTGGTTGCTGCCACGGCTTTTCGGTAGTAATCCAAGGCCTTGTCGTTTTCTCCTCTTCCGAACAGTTCTACACGTTTGCTGATGGTCACGGGGCGGCCGGGAACAACCTGGTAGATACGAAACTCCACGGAGTATTTGGGCTTGAAGGCCTTCAGTAATTTGCTTAGAAACTTCATAAAACGGAATTTAATTTTCTCGGAAGCATTGTTGCCTTTCTGAGGGGCTTAACGCAACAGGTGAAAAAATAATTATAAAAACGAAAAAAAATATACTCATTTGTCTTTGGAAAACGAAATTCCAAAATATTGTCCACAAAACATAGGAATAAATAACATTATTTATGCAGCAGGCTTGTCATTTTTTTTGCAGCTCTAGCCGAGGCTGAGTCATTGCCAAGCTTTTCTTTCATTTGCTTGTATTCTCGAATCATTTCCTTGCGGCGGTTTCCGCTTCTGTCAAGCAGCTGGTGAAGCTCGCGGTTCAGATTTTCGGCGCTCATGTCGTCCTGAATCAGTTCTTTAACTACTTCTTTGTCTGCAATCAGATTTACCAGCGAGATGTAGTCCACCTTGGCCACCCATTTGGCTATGCGGTACGACAAGCTGCTTGACCGGTAGGCAACTACTTGCGGCAGTTCAAAAAGCCCTGTTTCAAGCGTCGCGGTTCCTGAGGTTACGATGGCGGCGCTCGCCTGCTGGTACAGGTCGTAGGTTTGGTCGTAGACCAGCGAGATATTGGAAACTGCCAGGGCAGGAGCGTAAAGCGAGGCATCCAGCGATTTTACCGCGGCGATAACGAATTGCTTGTCGGGGTTTTTCTGAGCGACTTCTACAAAGGTTGGCAGTATGTGGCGGAGTTCCTGCTTGCGGCTGCCCGGCAGCAGAGCGATAAGTTCCTGCCCGCCCGCAAGACCGTTTTGCCTGCGGAAATCCGGATTCGGAACAAACTGCTGCACGGCGTCTACAACCGGATTGCCGACATAGTGCGTTTGCCAGCCGTCGAATTTTTTGAAGAATTCTTCTTCGAAAGGCAGTATCAGGAACATTTCGTCAACGGTTTTGCGCAGTTTCCACGCCCGCGAAGTGTTCCACGCCCACACTTTGGGCGAAATGTAGTAGAACACTTTGATGCCTTTGGACTTGGCCCATTTGGCCAGCCGCATGTTGAACCCGCCGTAATCCACCAGAATGAGCACGTCCGGACGGTTTGCAAGGATGTCCTTCTTGCACTGTTTCCTCACATCCATAATTTTGAAAAAGCCTTTAGCGACTTCCCAAAAGCCCATGAACGCCATTTCTCGGATGTGTACGACTATTTCGGTGCCCTGCGCCTGCATGTAGTCCCCGCCGAAGCCCCGGAACTGAGCCTGGCTGTCTTCCTTTTTCAGGGCCTTGATGAGGTTGGATGCGTGCAGGTCTCCCGAACGCTCTCCGGCAACAATGTAGTATTTCATGGGCTGTGGTGTTTACGGATTCGTACAAAAGTAAAAAAGCGCCGTTGTCTCACCGCGCTTTTTTGTATAATTTTTAAAGAAGCTTATTCACCGTAGTATTCGGCAAAGCTCGATTTGGTTTCGTAAAGTTTCAGGCAGTGCAGTTTTACGCGTCCGCCGGTTTCCTGTTCGATTTTCGGAGCCAGAATGCCCCACATTTTCCCGACAAAAACTTCAGCGGTGGTCATTTCCCCTTTCATGAAGTCCACGTCCGTATTCAGATTTTTATGATCAACTTTTTTGATAATTTCCTTTTTCACGATTTTTTTCAAATCCTTGAAGTTCATCACCATGCCTGTTTCCGGATCCGGCTCTCCTTTCACTGTCACGGTTAGGTCGTAGTTGTGACCATGCCAGTTTTCGTGAGCACACCCTTCGAACACTTTTTCATTCTTCTCTTTGCTCCAGTTCGGGTTGTATAATTTGTGGGCAGCACAAAAACTCAGTTCTTTGCTTAAATAGATAATCATAGGTCTTCTCTGAAAATTGTCCGCAAATATAATAAGTAGAAACCAGATTAGGAACGCTGGTTGAAAAGTTTCATTATTCGAATGCTGCGTTTTTTCTGCGAAGCCGAGCCAGGCAAAACATTTTGCGGCGTCGGGGCTTCCAAAAAGGGAGAAATCCTTAACTTGCAGCAAATTATTTATGACGAATTGAACACAAACCGATGATAGTAGTAACAGGAGCCGCCGGCTTTATCGGCAGCTGTTTAGTGGCGGAGCTTAACCGCCAGGGATATAAGGCGATTGTGGCCGTGGACGATTTTGTGCATGAGGACAAGCAAACCCGAAATCTTGACGGGAAAGAGCTAGCGGCCAAAATCGATTTGGAGGACTTTATGGAATGGCTGGATGAGCACCAGCAGGAAGTGGAGTTTGTCTTTCATAACGGCGCCTGCTCGGCGACAACGGTGTTCGACAAGGCAGTGTTCGACAAGCTGAACTACAATTATTCGGTGGATGTGTTCGAACGGTGTGCCGAATACCAGATTCCGCTGGTGTATGCCTCTTCCGCGGCTACCTACGGCGACGGATCGCTTGGATACGACGACGAAGACGAGAGCCTGATACCAAAACTCAAACCGCTGAATTTGTACGGAGAGTCAAAAAACAATTTCGACATCTGGGCACTGAAGCAGAAGAAAGCGCCTTTCTACTGGGCGGGGCTGAAATATTTCAACGTTTACGGACCGAACGAATACCACAAAGGACGCATGGCTTCAGTGGTGCATCATGCTTTCAACCAGATCCAGGAACACGGCAGCATGAAGCTGTTCCGATCTCACAATCCGAACTTCACCGACGGCGGCCAGATGCGCGATTTTGTTTATGTGAAAGACCTGGTGGCTGTAAGTATCTGGATGATGAAAACGCGAAAGCATTCGGGGATTTACAATATCGGTACGGGCAAAGCGCGCACATTTTTGGATTTGGTAAAGGCAACTTTCAAGGCGATGGGGCATGAAGAGAATATCTCTTTTGTCGATACTCCGGTGGATATACGCGATAAGTATCAGTACTTTACCGAAGCAAAAATGAACAAGCTCCGGAAAGCCGGCTACAGCGAGCCTTTCACCTCGTTAGAGGATGGTGTGACCGACTATGTGCAGAACTACTTAATGAAAAACAAGGCAATTGATTAATTGCTACGGGAAAGCAACGGAATCACGAACTATCGTTGCTTTCTTTCCCACTCTATTTTTTCTTTTTCTCCTCTCTGTTTTTTTCTTAAAAGCTGAATTTCAGGCTCTTCATGTTTCGATTTCATTTTTGTTTTTTCTTTTTTTTTTAAAACTAAAGTCTGAAAAAATGAGGGCGGTATGCAATGAAAACGACCAGTTAACAAGTTCCGTTGCCTGGAAGTTTTTTAAAGAAAAAGCATATGTTCCGTTTTGCATTTCTTTTCTTGTTGGTTTTTGCGGGAAGCTTTTTCGCAGATTTTGCAGCGAAGCATTTACAGCAGAGTGATCCGGCAAAAATTCTGGAAAAGGCAAGGCTTGCTCGGCTTCCGGAGCAAAGCCGCCGCGTCGGAAGCATTTCGGTGCACAGGGGAAGCCGAAGTTCAACAGTTGATTTCGAATTGTGGACAAAGGATGACAGTTTGTGCATGCTGACAGTTAGAGCGCCCGAAAATCAGAAAGGCAGATCGTATCTGCGAAGGAACGGCCGGGTATGGAGCTGCATTCCTGGCGAACAGGATGCCCGTCGCGTAAAGGAAGCGGATTATGCTCTTTCCTGGCTTTCGACGGGTTTCAGCCTCCGGGAGCTGATGAACATTCCGGAGCGCTGGGAGGAATACAGGCTGAGTCTTTTAGGCATTGCCTCTGTGAAGGGACTGAACTGTTACCAGGTGGAGCTGGTGCCAGTTCAGGTGTTAAATCAGCGATGGACGCGGCAGGTTCGCTATATCAGCCAGAGAGGTTTTCTTACTTTGAAAATAGAAACGTTCATGGGAAGCAGTCTTGCCAGTGTTCAGGAGGTGCAGAAGCTGTCATATTTTGGCGACAGCGAGCAGCCCTCGGTAATTGAGAAGTCATCTTTTATGGGCGGAATCTACAAGTCGAAACTGGTGTATAAGCATATTCAGTTTCATCAGTCTTTTTTGCGTGACCGTGTTTTTACCACAGCGCATTTGGTGCGGCTGGCCAATGAATAAAGCGGTTTGGAATTTTTAGATCAAAACCTTATCTAGAAACATGTTTAGCGATTTTTGGAGTGCAGTTAAGGCTTACGGAAAAGCTTACCGTTTTATTAAGGAGAAGAAGCTGCGCGGTTTTTGGCTGCTGACGGGTTTGTTTTGCCTGATGTGTTATATAGCGCTGGGCATCGGACTGTGGGGGCTGAGCGGCTGGCTTTCTGCTGACCTGTGGGAGCTTTTGCCCTATGCCGGACAGCTCAATGATTTTTCTCCCGTTTTCAGGCAGCTTTTCGTTTTTATTAGCAGCGCACTGGGGCTTCTTTTTTACCTATTGGTGTACCGGTACATTATTCTTTTGTTTTATGTGCCTGTTCTGGCTTTGCTTTCGGAATATTTCCATCGGTGGCTGCCGGTGGAGCATCGCCGTATTTCGGCTTTCAAGGAGATCTGGCGAGGCATGGTTATGAGTTTGCGCAACCTTGCCAGGGAGCTTTTCTTCACTTTTTTACTCTCTGCGCTGGCGTTGTTTGTGCCGGTCAGCTTTCCGCTGGTTTTTGTCGCCATATTTCTGATAGAATGCTACTATTTCGGATTTTCCATGCTGGAGTACAGCAAAGCGCTTTCTACCCGAAAAATTGGAGACAGCGTTCAGTTCATGAGCAAGCACAAAGGGCTGGGGCTGGGTATCGGATTTGTTTTTAATCTGATGCTTTATATTCCTTTTGTCGGGGCGCTGTTTTTCCCGTTCCTGGCGCTTGTAGCTGCGCTGTTGTGTATGCAGGAAAAAGGGGAACACTGCAGTCTGAGCTATGATACGATTGATGGGTGAGCGCGGGCTTAGAATCTTTGGTTTGCTCAGGGCACGAGAATTTAATAGCTTTGCACTCATCGATCATCAGCCATATACTCATGCAAAAAATATTGGATTTGGCGAAGGAGGTCTTTGCCATAGAGGCGCAGGCGATTTCGCAGCTGAGCCGCCAGCTAACGGAAGATTTTACCAAAACGGTAGAAGCGGTGCTGGGGACAAACGGGAAGTTTATTATTACCGGAATGGGAAAGTCGGGGATTATCGGCAAGAAGGTTGCCGCCACGCTGGCCAGTACCGGAACGCCGAGTTTTTTTATTCACCCCGGAGAGGCATTTCACGGCGATTTGGGCATGGTTTCTCCTGATGATATTGTGCTCTTGATATCCAACTCGGGAGAGACGGATGAGGTGCTTAAAATCATTCCTTTTTTCAAGGACAACAAAAATCTGACGATATCCATGACGGGAAAACCGTCTTCGACTCTGGCCAGAAATACGGATTTTCATTTGAATATAGCCGTCGAGAAGGAAGCCTGTCCGCTTTCCTTGGCGCCGACGTCGTCAACTACAGCGACTCTGGCAATGGGAGACGCTTTGGCAGTGGCGCTAATGAAGGTGCGCAATTTCAGAGAAGAGAATTTTGCCCGTTTTCATCCGGGAGGCAGTCTTGGACGCCGCTTGCTGACCAGAGTGGAGTCTAAGATGCGCACGAAGGACTTGCCGGTAATCAGCAGGGACAGCTCGGTGAAGGAGATCATTCAGAAGATCTCGGAGGGACGCCTGGGCTTGGCTGTGGTGGTGGA
>JAKSBZ010000213.1 GCA_022360875.1 Cytophagales bacterium
AAGCGAACAGCTTCGGAAAAAAAATGGAAGCCGTCCGGAATGGGCGGCTTTTTTTGGAATGTACACACTTGGTGAGAAAGTGTCTTATTTGACACATCAAATTTTTTGCAGTAAGGAACTGTGAGGAAACATGGATGTAATTGATAGTTCACAAAGGGGTAGTCCAAAGATTATCCCCCCCAAACAAAAAAGCCCGCAACCGCAGGCTCTTTATCTTCAGAAGAGTTTCACTAATCACAGTCATATGCCATGATCTGTTCGTAAGTGAGGCTCGGAACTTTCGGGTTAAACATATTGGTTTTTATATAAAGCGGCTCGTGATTTATCATGGCCTTTCGAAAAGGGCAGAAATAGGCTGGAGATTCGACAGTAAGAAGAAAACCGTTGATATACTCCAAATTCTTGAAAGCTCCTTCTCCTACGCCCAGCCCAGTAAAATCAACAATAGCACCTATATGTTTAAGTTTTTTCAGCACCGCTCCATCCACTGTTATATAAAATCTCGAATAGAAGCCGAATTTCCCCTCTATTCGCTGCAGGTTGTTCAGGCCTTTGGCACTCGCATAATAGTTTTCGTTGCTTGAGTTGAAAAACCCCAAATGACCAGTAATCACCCGCAAATTATTCAGTCCTTCAAAGTCTGTAAAAGTCATATTGTGTCCATCTTCCATAATTACCTTGAATGATCCGTCCAGATATTCCAGGGTTTTCAGCGGAAGGAAAGAGGATATATTGTCTTTAAAAACCAAATCGCCGACAACATGCGTGTAGCCTTGGCTGCCAAAGGAGTCGAGCTGTTCCTGGGAGGTGAAGGTGATGTCGCCGTAATACGTGCTTAGGTGACCGAAAATGACGGTGAACGGATGATCGACTTCGGACAGGCTGTCCACCAGGTTTTCATAAATCAGCTGAGTAGGGAACGTGTCCACCTGCACCTCAATGCGTATCTGCTGACCGAAAAGCGTGTCCGAAAGGTAAAACCGCTGATGCGTTTCCGTCTGGTTGTCGGCCAGCAGCAGCACGGAAGAGGCCGAATCCAGCACCTGAACCTTGTAAGAAAATCCGGGAATTGAATCAGGATTCAGCACCAGCAGCTCGAACTTGACGTAATCCCGCGGAGCGAAATCGAGCGTCACGTAGCCATAGTCCTCCAGCGGTCCTCCGTCGTACGGCAGAATTTCGACGGCCAGCGGCGTGGTGCTGTTTGCATTCACGGAAAAATCGACCGGCAGCGGCGCGTTAACCAGCGAGGCCATCGGAGAATTTTCCAGAGGAGCCAGATACAGAATATCTTCGCTTGCGTCGAGCAGCAACAGCTGCTTGAGCCTGTACTCACCGACAGGCAAGGCTATCGGGTTGATATACAGCTCTCCTCCGGTATGGATTACGGGCAGTTTGGCGTCCAGCGCCAGGAGTCCCTGGCGGAGAATGCGCACCTGCACATACACCACATCGTCTAAGGAAAGGCTGTTAAGCACGCGGGAAGAAGAACTGGAAGCTGGCGGGAGAAAGGATAAAGCTACTTTACCCTCCCCGGTGTAGTCGTCCGTTGCCGGGTTTTCGCAGGAGAAAAATAAAAAAACTAAAAGATAAAATCCCCCCAAAATTTGCAGCAAACGCCGACTCACCGAATGTAAAATCGAATGAATCATGATGGGAAAATTTATGTGTTTTGTACTTGCTTATTAGTCCGCGCAGCGCTTGTGTTGTGCTTCGAAAAAACGAATAAAGTCCAATCACAGAGGTGGACTTTAAAAAATCAATGAATAACAACTTACTTTACAATATTGAGTATTCTCTCCTTCTGTGAGTATTTTCATCTTCATTTGAGCAGGAAAAAATCGTCAGCAACAACAGTAAAGGATAAATACTTTTCATAGTTTACAAATTAAGGCTGGATATGGGTATTACAACGAATTTTGCATTTATAATGGCATATCTCTCCATTATCAGCAGAGATATGTATCATTGCCTTCCCTCAGCGGAAAAATTATCTTCCGCCCATTTTTTTGGATTCATTTTTATATAGCGGGCGATTCTTTCAAAAGATTCCCGGTTGCGTATTACATATCAAGGAAGCGGGTGTGCCATGCAAATTCAAATCCCAAACGCCTGGCGTGTTTGCTGACGGCAGATTTATAGGAGCCAATAATCGATGAAAGGGAATTCTTTCCGAGATTCTGAAAACGCAGCTTTCCCGGAGATTTCTGATAATCACCCTTATGTACAGCCAGGGCATGCCCTGGCTGTACATTTACATCATTGCTATTTCCATCCAAAATCAATTCGTTGTATGCGAACCGAATCCGGACACGTCATTCTTAGGCAGCTCTTCCCAGTCGTCAAGCGAAAATGTTGCGGAAGGAGCCGTTGCCGCGGGTTTTCTTCTCAGCACTTTGTCTTTTCCGAATTCCACCTTCTCCCCGATCACTCCCATCAGATCAATCCGCGTGTCGCCTTTCAGCAGCTCGACGTCATCGTCGCCGTTGAAGCCAAGGCCATCCGATTTTTGTCCAATCGTTACGCCGGAAGGCAGGTCCAGAGCAAACTGGGTATGGGAAATGATAAATGTTTCTCCTGCGTTCACTGTTCCCGACAGCGCAATCGGACTGTTTGCCGTTTCATTTCCATTGGAATAAATCTTCAGTGAATAATTGGACAAATCAATCGCCGCGTTTGTCGGGTTGTAGAGCTCAAGCGCTTTGTTGAATGAATTCCCTTCTGTATATTCAGAAATAAACAGCTCATTGCCACCGCCCGGATTGCTGGTATGGTCCACTTCTATTGTCCAGGTTTCGGTTTTGTTGTTCACGCCGGTGTCCAGCGTCACAGTGATCACAGCTGTTCCCTCGTCGAATATTTCAACCGCGTTGATAGTGATTGTCCACAGGTCCTGACGCTCGGCTTGTATCGGCGTGCTGATAACGAATTCCTTTCCGTCGGCCTGCACCCGTCCGCTGACGGCTCCCGGAAGGAAATAACCTGTTCTCGTTTCCGTTTCGTCAAAAGCAAGCTGGCCACGCTCCGAAGACAGAACCGTGGAGTAATCGTCAAAAATGGCTTTGAACTCGTCGGTGTACTTGATGATGAATCCCGCATTGGCCTGGGTGCAAACGACCGACTGCTGCGTCTGCTGGTCCTTGTGGATTTGAAATGTTTCGGTGCCGTCATATACCGGGCTGTCGAACATCGGCGTCTGAAACTCGCCCGAGCTGACCAAAACAGTCCAGCTGTCCACCTTCAGCGTCACTTCCGAAGGCATATCGCTCAGCTTGTCGTAAACAATCACTTCTCCGGCCCCTGAGGTGAGCGTCACTTTAAAGTTCTCGACGACATTAGCCGCCGAAGTTCTCCCCGACTTCACAATTACTCCTTTGTTCACCGAAGAAGTCAGTGCCAGCGTACCTGCATCCGGCGAGTCTACATCAGAGTCTGAGCATCCCGCCCAAAAAAATGCAAGGACAGCTGCGAGCTTTAATAAATTCTTTTTCATGTTGAGTTTGTTTGTTTAAGAATTTCAGTTTTCATGAATTCTTTTAGTGGCTGAAAAATTTGAAGGAACAGTTAATGGAAAAGATAAAGCGCATTACCGGCTGATTACTAATTTAAATACTTTCTCTTGCTGTTTTCCCTTGAGAATCACGATATAGACTCCCTCAGGAAGGTGATTGACCCGCACTTGGTTTTGGTCCGAAAACTGCGTCTGCAGCACTTTTTTCCCAAGCATATTGCAGATCGTGAGCATCTGCCCGCTTTCCGCTCCGGAATCAATATGAACAATATCCGAAGCCGGGTTAGGCCAGAGCCGGGCAACAGGTTCGTCTTCCACATTGATGAGATTGGGATTGTCAAGAATAGTTAAGGTGCCGTCCACAAAAACAGTCGAATAATTCGGAGAGCTTAATCCGGAAGGCCTTATGACTGTTCCGTCCAAAACGGTGAAAACCAGCTCCCCCTCCAAATCAACTTCTGTGTCGTCGTACACAAAACCGGAATATTCCACGGTGAAGTCAGGATCGGGACTTCCCTGCACTTTCTCCGCATCCTGGGCGGTAACCGTCAGCGGCGCTTTCTCAATTACAAGACTGCGGGTTACGGGAACGGCGGGCGCGTACTGGGCATTTCCCGGCTGGCTGGCTGTCAGCGCAACGGTGCCCGCGCGGCGGATCGTAAGCTGGTTGCCGCTAACCGTCGCAAGCGCCGGATTGCCGCTGGTGAACTGTACTTCCAAACCCGAGTCGCTGCTTGCCTGCAGCGCAAACGGCTCGTCGCCGTAGGTTTTCGGCTGCGGTTCAGGAAAGCTGATCTGCTGGGGCGTTGTGCCGGTTGCCGCTTTGCCGCTAATCCAGACATTGTCTATTCTGAACGTTCCGGTCTGGCCGGGATTTCCTCCTTCGTAACGAAACGCCAGCCGTATCTGACCGCTCCAGGCCGACAGGCTGAGCTCTCCTGAATAGGTCCACGTTCCGTAGCCCTGCGTTGTTCCCGAAGCCAGCTGCGGCTGCAGCAGCGTTTTCTGCGTCTGCTCGGGGTCGTCGCCGGTCTGCCAACCTTCCATTACATAACAAGTCAAGCCGTCATGCGTGTAGTAACCATCCTGACTGCTGAATTCAAGCTTCACGGACCGATAACCTCCCAGGTTTATCTCAGGAGAAAGCAGCCAGTCCAGTTCGGCAGCGTCTCCCTGATAGCCCCGCATTTCCATGAACTTGTTTGAACTGAAATTTCTCACATTCCAGACATTCTTCCCCTGCAGCGACAGGATTTGCCAGCCCGTTGTTTCTTCTTCAAAATCCTCGGCAAAAACATCCGTTGGCTTTACGCCTCCGTAGGCATTCACCCGAACTCTGTTGGCGGATTCTCCGCTCGACAATTGCACATAGGCCACGACTTCCTCAAGATCCTGAGCTTCCGGCCTAAAACGTATATATACTTTGGTTCTGGCCAGTGAGTTATTCTGGTCCGTATTTAATGTCAAAGAGGAAGAAAAAATGCCGCCCGGCTGCGGGGAAAGCTCAAAGTGATCGGGCGCCTGAACTGCGACTTCCGAAGCCAGTCCTTGGCCGAACACCTCAAAATACTGCTCCGGACTTGTCTGTCCAAACACAACTGACGGGAAATCTTTCAACATTGATCGGTCCACCTTCAGCGGACTCAAGTTCGTGTCATCGCCGTAGACAACCCCGCCGTCCCAGGCTGCAGAGGTGTTGTCTCCGAAAACCAATTCCACAAGCTCCGGATGGTCAATGAAAGGGTTTCTGTTCTGCTGGTATTTGTAGACAACATTGTTTCTGCGGATTTCATAAGGATCCACCGGATCATCGTTATGCCACTGCAGCAGGTCGTCCAGTTTTCCGTGCCGCGGTTTTTTCCCCACTCCACCGATCAGCTGATTGTCCACCGTCATGCCGTAGCGCATCGCCATGTAGAATATGCTCCGGGCGACATCTCCACGCGAGGATTTTGGCGGATAATAGCCGCCGTTTTCAGCAAAATCATAGTGGCTTCTTTTGGAATTCTCCGCCGGATCCGCCGCCCGCAAATGATGTCCGTCCGTTCCTCTGCCCACCGTGTTGCCAAAATCTCCGTGGGATTTGGCCCAGACATGCTCCCGGTTCCAACCGGACGGACGCGAAGTTTTCAGAACGCCTTTTTGCGTGTAGAGCAGCCAAACCTGCGAGGGACTTCCCGGATATTCATCTCCCTCTTCGCAGATACTCCACACCACATCATAGGTTTTCGGCTGATGGTCTTCTGCGGCAATTCGCCGCAATTCATCCCTCAGAGCCGAACCGCTCAGATTTTCTGCAGTTGCGTAGTAGTCTCTAAGGTTCAGGGCTTGTCCGTTGGCGATATCGTAAGCTACAGAAACCATGTGCTGAGAGGCCGTAACCACATAGTCTTTGGGGGTCTGGGTAACCGATATACGTCCGTCATTTCCAACAACCGGCATCAGATAGTTGTAACCCGATGCTCTTTGAACGGCGTGCGCTTTTTCAGGTTCGCCGCGCTTTCTCTGGGCATCGTCAGACTGTGCCCTTATGCCAGCTGACAGAAAAAGCAGGCAAACAGCAATTCGTAATAGTTTTCTCATGTGTATTGTTTGTTTGCTTAAATATAGGAACAAAGAAAACTATTAATGCAATAAAATAGGACGAAAAAGAGAAATTAAATAATAATTAAATAGTGTTTTTATATTTATTTTTTAATAAAAACAATATTATACAAAACAAAATATTAATTATATTTCATTTTTCAGCGCTAATTTCAGGAAAGAGCGGATATTCCAGTAGGAAATTATTGATATGCTCCCCGCAAAAAAACCAAGACACTATCTGGCGAACCTGCATGAATCATTTTGCCATTTCAACAGAATCAGTCTTGGTTTTATTTTATAGCTCAGGTTTTTTCTCACTCTCAAATATCCCTACCTCAGCTCTACTCTATGCAAACTCTCTTTCCCCGCAACGGTAAGCCTAACAATATACATTCCTTTAGCCAAATGAGATACATTTACCAATGACTCTTGAATGGAATGATTGTAAACCATTTGACCATTCATATTATACCACCGAGCCTGAGCTGTTTTTCCGTTAAGCCCTTTTATCTGAATGTACCCACTTGCTGGATTAGGATGAAAGTGGATTTGAATTTTCTTGCGACCAGACAGTACTACATTTAAGCCACTGTACTGATATGATATTTGATAGTTTTCAGAGGCCAGTCCGCTAAACTCATAACCGTTGGAGGACATGTTGCAGACAAGTTTACCCTCCAGTACGTCTTCATCTTCATCCTTCACAAAACCTGCAATGGAATAACTGATTGATTCCCCTTCCACCGAATTGATTGTCACTTCTAATCTGGCTTTGGAAATCAGAATTTCCTTTGTGGCTTTCGCTGCCAAATATTTCGATGATCCGCTCTGTCTTGCAACAACGACAACCGGGCCGGCCTTCAGCACCTCGGCTTTTCCGTTGACAAAACGCAAGATGCTTTCATCAGAACTGGTCAGCACTACGGGCAAAACGGCGGAACTCGCCGATGTTATGTTCAAATCATCACCGTAGGTGATCTGATCGGGTGCGTCCCATGTGATAACTTGAGGAACTTTATTGATTTCGTCCATACAAAAATACGCGGGAGTGTTCATTCCGTAAGGGCTGCTGTCCGACGAACTCAGTTTGAACCTGATTTTTTTTACCTTCCCAAGTGCGCGCAAATCAAACCAACGCCAGTCTTCAACTATATAATCCTGTGTATCGTCCTCAAAACGGAAATCTGCCAAATAAAAATCTGCTGTTCCCGTGCTTTTGCCTTCACTATCAATTCCCTCGGCCGTAAGCTTGAACCAGTCTTTGTCGCTGCCGTCCCTTCCTCCAAATTTTTTGGCCATGCTGTCTCCATTTTTCATAGAATAACGCGAGTTTGGCCTTTAACCAATTAATAAAGAGGAGATAGCGGATTATAAAAAAGAACAAACAAAAAGGTGTAAATTTGAATTTTGCACTTTTCAATTATAAACACCTTTTTATGCTGGTTCTAGATACCTTGAAATTAACAGAAATTTTTATTGAATGCGACGACTTTTGTAAATTACTTGATATTCATTGCTCAGATTTCAGAGAATTAAACGAAAAAGCAAAAAGTGGCTTTGCTTCTAGAATGTCCGATAGTGAA
>JAKSBZ010000168.1 GCA_022360875.1 Cytophagales bacterium
CAATTGTTTTTCCTTCTTTTCAAGCGACTGAAAGAGTTCCTCCAGATTACGCTCTTCATCTGCAAACGCCGGAGTAAAACGAATTCTCTTTACCCGCTTTGGTTTGAATTTATCTTTAACTGATTCAAAAAGAATAACTGCCTCCTTCTGGACCAGAGAACGTACAACCTGAACAAAGGATTTAATTTTTAGAATTTCACCGACTTCTTTATAATTTAGATATTCCTTTTCCTTTAGGGCTTCGAGCAAATGCCGTTCATGATCTGTTAAAGAGTTTTCATCTTCAAGAGAAAAAAAAGGATGGATCTGAATTCTGGACTCGCTTGAAATCTTAAGACCGGAAGGCAAAGCAGCGTTCAACACTTCGCCTTCAGTGCACATATAATAAGCGGCTGTCCACTTAAATAACTTCAACTGCGCGTCTGTCACAACCGGTTGCTCGTCAAGCACCTCCAGAATATACTTAACGCTGAACTCCGGAACATTACTATGAATTCTGGTAACAATACCCGTTTGCACCTTGCTGTTGCCAAATGGGACTACCACTCGAAAACCTGGCTTGAGCAAAGTATGTAGATCTACCGGTATTCGATAGGTGAAGCAACCTTTCAAATACAGTGGAAGTAAAATATCAGCAAAAAAAGTCTCTCGTTCCTTCATTTTCGCAGCAAAAAAGCTTGTTAAACACTCTTTTCTCACAAGAACTCCTTTCCTTGTTCGAAATTAAGCACTTCCTTCTGTTCACTATTTTCAATTGCCAATCATTACTGAAATTATCAATTAGAACACAATTTCTGGGCAGTACTTAGCTTTCACAAAGCTATACAATATAAAGGACAACTCTTCTAATGGCGGGAGTTATTATTTCTTTTTAAGACGTGAATACTAAATATTGATGGACGTTAGAGTATGTTTGGAATCAATTTTTTAAAATTTTGACAATATCATATCACAAAAAGCAAGAGCAATGAACGATTCTGATGACTCAGTTTTCCGCTCGTAATCTTTTGATAATCTGCGAAATCCGTTTAACCATGCAAATGAACGCTCAACTTGCCATCTATTTTGTTGGGGGACAAACCCCTTATTCTCACTTGGCGGTGCTTGTGTTGTGTCAACATTCCAACCGAATATTTTTGCGGATTCTGCAAAAATTCCTCCGTATGCTTTATCTCCTCTTATGACTTCTAAACGGTTGCTTTCTGAGTGAATCATTGGCAATAATTCTAGTCCAGCTTCTCCATCATGTTGGTTTGCCGGACCAACATGTATTGCCCATAATAACCCCTCGACATCAACTAAAATATGGCGTTTTCGACCATTTATCTTTTTATTGCCATCAAGGCCCCTATTCTCGTTTATCCAAGGAGCTAGTTTTATACTTTGGCTATCGATAGCGCACAGAGATGGCGTTTCTTCTCTACCTCTTTTTGTTCGTTCCAGTTTGGTCAACTTCCTCATTATTAACTGAAACGTCCCATCCTTACTCCATTTTCTAAAATAATAATAGACACTTTGCCACTTTGGAAAGCGGCTTTCTAAATTTCGCCACTGAGCTCCTATACGATCTACCCAAAGGATAGCATTGAATACTGAGCGTAGAGATAGTTTCTTTGGCCTATTGTTTTCTAAAAATTGTGAGATATATTGCCATTGGAAATCAGATAACTCTTGAAATTGGGTGTGCATAATTTTGAAAAGTTTGGTCACTTACAAAAATGCAGTCTGATTTCCATCTTTTCAATAAAAATCAATTCACCCTTCCAAACACGCTCTTA
>JAKSBZ010000116.1 GCA_022360875.1 Cytophagales bacterium
AAACCGCCTGAACTATACGGCAGACCTGATCATCAAGTCCGACTGGGATATTGTGGCCGTGCAGGAAATGGGAAGCAGCGAAGCTTTGAAAAAACTGTTGGCCAAAATGCCGGGATGGGCTTTTGACGGCCAAAACAGAAACGCCAACATAGACGTGGGCTTTCTGTACAAAAAAAACGAGTTCGAACTGCTGGGGAGCAAAAGCATTGCCGGATCATTCACTGGAGGAAGGAACCCCAGAGAGATGCACGTGCGACACCGGCCTTCCGGCGAAGAGCTTTATCTGATGGCCGTGCACCTCAAAGCGCGCGGAGGCTATGAAAACGCCCGGAAAAACGAAGCAAGACAGATTAAGATTTACATCGACACCCAAAGGGCATCCGAAAAAGTAGTCGTGCTGGGAGACTGGAATGACCAGCTGACAAAAAGCACCTTCGACATTTTCAAGGATGACAGCCGGAACTACCGATTTGCAGATATGAACATCGCGCTGGGAGCGCGGGAAAACTGGTCTTATCCGAGCTGGTACAGATCCAGAGGCCAGCTGAAACACGGAAGATACCACGGACACATCGACCATATCCTGATTACCAACGAACTGTTCGAAAAAACGAAACCCGCTGCCACGGGCACCTATTCCTGCGAGACAAGCCGGTACAAGGAGTATATTTCGGACCATTATCCGGTAAGCATCCAGCTGAAATAAACTGCTGACTGAAAATAAATGCACAGAATGGAGGAAATATGCTGGTGTGCATTTTTTTTCATCTCAAAAAATTCTCACCCGCCACGAAAAAAATTGCCCGGTTTGTTATCTGCCGGGCAATTTTTTTCAGTTTAACTTCACACTTCAGTAAAAAATATCTATTCCTCAGATAGTTCATCTAACTCTGCCACACTGCCGACTGCTCTTGTTTCATACTTCTTTTTAAGAACTGAAAAATAAAAATTCGTTTTTGCCAGCAAAATTTATCTATAAGTATTTTAATAATTTAAAGGAGATAATATTTCAAATTATACATGTTAATATTTAACCAATAGATCCCCATTTAACTATGGAGGTTCCTCGGAGATAATAGAGTTACAGTCTATTAAATATTATTATTTGCATTCTTAAGCAGCTATTGATTTTAATTTTTCAACTGAATTTACAATTTTTATTTACTACATTAGGCGCTCTTATTTTAAAGAAGTTCTGTCATAATCTATAATTTGTATTTTTTAATAATGAAAAAACGCTCCTTTCTTTTTTTGAATTTTTTGTGTCTTTTTTTCCATGTCGCAAAAACGCAAGATCCGATTTTGGAAAATCCAGAAGTTTTTCAAATTAATCGAGAATATCCGCATGCCGTTTTCATGACTTACCCCGATCGCCAGAGTGCACTGAATAACCAATTTGATCAGTCGAGTTCTTGTCAGTTTCTCAACGGGCTTTGGGCTTTTCGCTGGACAGAGCATAAGGACAACCGGCCAAAAGATTTCTATCAGCCGAGCTACGATGTAAGCGGTTGGGATAAAATAAAAGTTCCTGCCAATTGGCAATTTGAAGGCTACGGGACACCGATTTATGTCAATTCATCGTTTGAATTCTGCCGAATGGCTGATACCGTTCCTATTCCGCCGTATATTCCAGCGCCGATCAATCCTGTGGGCTCTTACCGAAGAGATTTTACGGTTAAGGAAAGCTGGCTCGACCGACAAGTGTTTATTCATTTGGGTGCGGTGAAGTCAGCTTTTTTTATTTGGGTGAACGGCGAAAAAGTAGGCTACAATCAAGGCAGTAAAACGGCTGCTGAATTCGATATTACGTCGTACATCAAAGCGGGAAAAAATACAGTGTCGCTGGAAGTTTACCGTTGGTGTGATGGGAGCTATATGGAAGCGCAGGATTTTTGGCGTCTGAGTGGAATCGAGCGTGATGTATATTTGGTTGCGCGGCCGAAAGCTTATCTTCAAGATTTTGCGGCGATTACTTCTCTTACCGATGATTATCAGGATGGAATTTTAGATTTAAAAATATCATTTGAAAACAGAGGCGAAAAAAAGAGCAAAAACCATCGGGTTGCCGCTGCACTTTTTGATGCAAAAGGAAAAATTGTCGCACAGGTCGAAGAGGTTTTCCAATTAGCTCCCAATGCCAAGGAGATTATTGATTTCGGAGAAATCCGAATCAGTTCTGTAAAACCGTGGTCAGCTGAGCATCCGAATCGTTATCAGTTGCTTATCGAGTCTTATGACCGAAGAGGCCGATTGCTGGAAGCAACTTCTTCTAAAATCGGTTTTCGCCGTGTTGAAATCAAGAATCGTCAGATGCTTGTGAACGGAAAATATGTGTTGATTAAAGGTGTCAATTTGCATGAACATGATCCTGTTTCGGCGCATGTCATCAGCGACGAAATGCGTTTGAAGGACATTCGGTTGATGAAGCAAAACAATGTGAATGCGGTGCGTCTGAGTCATTATCCGCACGACCCGCGTATGTATGAGCTCTGTGATAAATATGGTTTGTATGTAGTGGATGAAGCGAACATTGAATCGCATGGTTTGCTTTTCGAACCGAAAAGCAAGCAGCTGGCGCTTTTGCCGGAATGGAAAGCACAGCATATGGACCGTACGCAGCGCATGTACGAGCAAAACAAAAACCATCCGTCGATTATTTCTTGGTCGCTTGGCAATGAAGCGGGAAATGGTCCGAATTTCTTTGCTACTTACGATTGGCTGAAAGAACGCACTAAACTTCCGCTTCAGTTCGAGCAAGCAAAAAAAGAATACAATACAGACATCATGGCGCCGATGTATCACGATCCAGAGCGAATTCTAAAATATGCGCAGGGAGATAATCCGCGGCCGCTGATTCTTTGCGAATATGCGCACGCCATGAATAACAGCGTTGGGAATCTTACTGATTATTGGGATCTGATGGATTCTGTACCGGCGCTTCAGGGCGGTTTTATTTGGGACTGGGTAGACCAAGGTTTTTTGATGAAAAATGAAAAAGGCGAAGAGTACTGGGCGTATGGATCAGATTTTAAAGATGTTCCGAACGATAAAAACTTCTGCTTGAATGGCTTGGTCAACGGCGACCGCACGGCGCATCCAAGTTTGAACGAAGTGAAAAAGGTCTACGCCAACTTGCGTTTCAAAGGGGTGGACATTGAAAAAGGTTTGATTTCAATTCAAAACCAATATGCATTCACTAACCTAAAAGATTTTTTGTTTGAATGGGCGGTTTTCGAAAATGGAAGAAAAATCAAAGATGGCAGATTGACGGAAATTGACATTGCACCTTTAGCAAAGCAAACCGTTCAGGTTCCTTTCAAAATCGAAAAGCAAGCAGGCAAAGAATATTTCCTAAACCTGACGGTTAAAACCAAGAATGAAACTTCGATGATTCCGAGAGGACATACAATCGCTTGGGAACAATTTAGACTGCAATCGCTTCCGTCAGCTGTTACCGAAATCACATCGAAGGGCAAGCTTTTCATTCAAAAGAAAAATGGCCAAACGAAAATTTATTCGTCAGATTTTAAGGCATCATTTAATCAAAAAACAGGCTTGCTGGAAAGTTATCAGTTACAAGGAAAAGAAATGTTGAACTCGCCGCTGACACCAAACTTCTGGCGAGCGCCTGTAGACAACGACTACGGTTATCAACTTTGGAAAAAATCGGAAGCGTGGCGTTTAGATTCTAAAAAGCGCGAGTTGAAATCCATGGCAACGAAACGCCTGAAAAATAAAACGGTGGAAGTTATCAGCGTGCATTATTTACCAAATGTACAGGCTGACTATACCAGCAGCTATGTTATTTCAGAAAATGGAGAAATTCAGGCGAAGTTTAGAATGAGTGTTCCGAAAAACGACTCGTTAGGTGAGTTGCCGCGTTTTGGTTTACGTTTTCGTATGCCGAAAGCTTTTGAAAAGTTGAGCTATTACGGACGCGGTCCATGGGAAAATTACAGTGACCGAAAAACTTCTGCAATGGTTGGTTTGTACGAAAGTAAAGTGAGCGAGCAATATTACGCGTATTCTCGACCACAGGAAAACGGATACAAAACGGAAACGCGTTGGTTTGCCTTGCAAAATGATCAGCAGCAAGGTTTACTCGTTATTGGAGCTCCGTATGTTGGCTTTAGCGCATTGCATTATGAATTGGAAGATTTTGACGGCGGAGAGGTTCGCGCACCTCGTCATGCAGTTGAGATTAAAGAAAAGGATTTCACGGAAGTATGTGTCGATTGGAAGCAAATCGGCGTTGGCGGCGTAAATAGCTGGGGAGCCAAACCGCTAGAGAAATACCGAATTGCAATAGACAAACCATTGGAATTTGGTTTTACGATCGTTCCATTTGTAAAAGGAGATGCGGAGAAACTAGCGAATGAAAAAGCGGATATGTGGGTAGAAAGCAAAGCCAGTGCTCTTTAATAAAAACCCTGAAAAAGATAAATGACAAAAGCCTGATAAATATTTTTATCAGGCTTTTTTTGCACCATACTATCATTTCTAAACCAAACGACAAATAAATAACATGAAGTGCTTAATTTCGGGACGAGGACTCATCAACATGAAATATTAAAAAAATCGCCGGGAAAGTATATGGAACTGAAAGAACTTACCAAAAAATACAAAGGACGGAAACTCAGCGAATCGGAACTCAGCTCCTACGAGCAATGGTCGCTGCAGTTTTTTCACCAGAAAGAATTCGTGCAGGAACCGATGCTGCAAATGACGCTGCAACTTGACATTACAGAGGCTTATGCACGATACCAAGCCCGCAGCAAGGAAATACCTGAGGCTTCGTTCAGCGCGTATCTGATCTGGCACAACATTCAGGCACAGAAAAACCACCCGTATTTCCGGTACCGAAAAATTGAAGACGAATGGTACATCTTCGACAATCTGCCGATTTTCTTCCCGGTAGCCGTCGGCGGAGAGGCGCGGTTTTCGGAAGTAGTAATCGACAACCCGGCCGAAGACACGCTGGAAATGTTTTTTGCCAGCTACAGGCGACACGTAGAAGCAAGCAAAAACCGGAAGGAGTTCAAGGCATTGCCTCCGCTGGTTTGGGCCAACTTGCATTTTATCGGCAACTTGCCCAACCTGCAGTTCACGGGACTGCAAATCCACACGCCTGCCGAAAAGTGCGGCAGACCCTACTTTTATTTCGGAAAAAGATACAAATCGGAAGGAAGAATGAAAATCCCGATGCTGATAGCATTTGACCATTCCAACCTGGATCCTTTCGTTATTTCCGCCTTCATGGAGGAATTTGAGCACCGGATAAAATGCTAAACGGGAAGTGATGCGCATCTCTGAGTTCCCTTTCTTTCAAAAAAAGCGGCGCAGATTGCACATTCCCCTTTGCAGATTTGTTTCAGAATCAGCAGAATAGTTAATTTGTAAATCTTTTCATAACAAAAAGGCATTTAGAATAAAATATGTGCCGCCCGTAATTTAGCTCATGTTGTTATTTAGCTAAATCGTTGGCTATGAAACATAACTGAAAACAAAAAAGTGCGAAGTACATATTCTTAACGCTTTTTGCTTAAAAGTAAAACTTAAAACACCTAAGGCTTCAGCAAGTAAGAGGAGGTTCATGAAATATAAAGAGTACAAACAAGTCAATTATGCCCAGATAGCTGAGGATATGCTGTCGTACTGGGAAGAAAACGGAATTTTTGAAAAGTCGATTTCTACCCGCGAGGGAAACCCGACCTTCACATTTTTTGAAGGACCTCCTTCAGCCAACGGAGCGCCTGGAATTCACCACGTGATGGCGCGCGCCGTAAAAGATATTTTCTGCCGTTACAAAACACTGAAAGGATACCAAGTAAAGCGCAAGGGCGGCTGGGATACGCACGGGCTTCCGGTGGAACTTCAGGTGGAAAAAGAGCTGGGAATTACAAAAGAAGACATCGGCAAGACGATTTCTGTAAAAGAATACAACCAGAAGTGCAAAGAGTCGGTGATGACTTTTAAGGATCAGTGGGACGACCTGACCAAGAAAATGGGTTATTGGGTGGACCTGCAGAATCCGTACATCACTTTCGAAAAAGACTACATCGAGACGCTTTGGCACTTGCTGAAGCTGCTGTACGAAAAAGGACTGCTTTACAAAGGCTATACGGTGCAGCCGTATTCTCCGGCTGCCGGAACGGGGCTTAGCTCGCACGAGCTGAACCAGCCGGGCTGTTACCGCGATGTGAAAGACACATCCATTACGGCGCAGTTCAAACTGAAAGGAACAGAAAACGACTTCGTAATCGCATGGACGACGACTCCATGGACTTTGCCTGCAAACTCTGCCTTGGCGGTAAACCGCAGCATCGATTACGTAAAAGTGCGCACGTTCAACCAGTATACTTTCAAACCGATTAACGTGATCCTGGCGAAAGCCTTGGTCGGAAAATATTTCAACGCCAAAGCAGCGGATTTGAAAATCGAAGATTACAAGGAAGGCGACAAGCTGATTCCTTACGAAATCATCGAGGAATTCAAAGGCGCGGACTTGATCGACCGCGAATACGAGCAATTGATGCCGTACATTTCGCTTCCGGCGCCTGCATTTACAATCGTTCATGCGGATTATGTTTCTACAGAAGACGGTACGGGAATCGTGCACCTGGCGAAAGCTTTTGGTGCGGATGACTACAAAGCGTGTGTAGACAACAACATTCCGGGCATTTTTGTAAAAGACGAAAACGGCGACGATGCGCCGATCGTGGACAAGCAAGGACGCTTCGTGGAAGAAATCACGGATTTCGCGGGCATGTACGTGAAAAACTACGAAGGAAAAGACGAAAAAGATCCGAATTACCGTTCGACCGACGTATTGATTTCCATTAAACTAAAAGAGGAAAACAAAGCGTTCCGCGTAGAGAAATACGAGCACAGTTACCCGCACTGCTGGAGAACAGACAAACCGATTCTTTACTATCCGCTTTCTTCTTGGTTCATCAAGACAACCGCTTACAAAGACAAGCTGATTGAATTGAACAAAACGATCAATTGGAAACCCGCTTCGACAGGTTCAGGACGTTTTGGTAACTGGCTAGAAAACTTGGTAGACTGGAACCTAAGCCGTTCGCGCTACTGGGGAACGCCGCTGCCGATCTGGAGAACAGAAGACGGAAAAGAGGAAATCTGCATCGGTTCGATCAAAGAGCTTAAAACCGAAGTTGCCAAATCAATCGATGCCGGCTTCATGAAAGATGAGCTGGGCGAAGATTTCGATTTGCACCGCCCGTATGTGGATGACGTAATCTTGGTTTCAGAATCAGGCCGTCCGATGAAACGCGAGCTGGACTTGATCGACGTTTGGTTCGATTCAGGCGCGATGCCATACGCACAATGGCACTTCCCGTTCGAAAACCAGGAAATGTTCGGAGAAAACTATCCGGCAGATTTCATTGCCGAAGGCGTAGACCAAACACGCGGCTGGTTTTTTACACTCCATGCTTTGGCCGTTATGCTTTTCGATTCCGTAGCATTCAAAAACGTAATTGCCAACGGACTGGTGCTGGACAAAACCGGAAACAAAATGTCGAAGCGTTTGGGCAACGCGATCAATCCATTCGACACTTTGGCCAAATTCGGACCGGATGCCACTCGCTGGTACATGATCTCGAATGCCAACCCGTGGGACAACTTAAAATTTGACTTGGACGGCGTAGCCGAAGTACAGCGCAAATTCTTCGGAACGCTTCAAAATACCTATTCGTTCTTCGTGCTTTATGCGAACCTAGACGGCTTCACTTTCGCCGAGCCGATGATTCCTATCAAGGAACGTCCGGAAGCTGATCAATGGATTCTATCTAAGCTGAACAGCTTGAAAATGGAAGTGGACGAAGCATACGGCACATACGAACCAACCCGTGCAGCTCGTGCTATTCAGGCATTCGTCTCTGACCAATTATCGAACTGGTACGTGCGTCTGAACCGCAAGCGTTTCTGGAAAGGCGAATACAACAACGACAAGATTTCGGCTTATCAAACCCTTTATATTTGTTTGAGAAAAGTAGCAAAGCTTTCTTCTCCAATTGCGCCGTTCTACATGGACAACTTGTTCCAGGACTTGAACAAAGTAACTGGATTAGAAGAAGTGGAATCAGTACACTTGTCGAAGTTCCCGAAAGTAGAAGAAGGAACGATCAATAAAGAACTGGAAGCGCGCATGGAAATGGCGCAAGTGATTTCTTCTTTGGTGCACTCGCTGCGTAAGAAGGAAAAACTTAAGGTTCGTCAGCCTTTGCAGAAAATTTTGGTTCCGGTATTGAATCCTGAGTTCCGTCACCAAATCGAAGCGGTGGAAGATTTGATCAAAACCGAGGTGAACATCAAAGGCATTGAATACATCGATGATGCTTCAGGCATTTTGGTGAAAACCATCAAACCGAACTTCAAAGTGTTAGGAAAGAAATTCGGTCCTAAGATGAAAGAAGTAAGCCAGATCATCAACAGCTTCGGACAAGAGGAAATCGCGACAATCGAGCGTGAAAGGCAAATCACGGTTTCCGTTTCAGGCGAGGAAACAATCCTTCACCACGACGAAGTGTTAATTCTTTCGCAGGATATTCCGGGCTGGTCGGTTGCTTCTGAAGGAACGGTAACCGTTGCTTTGGACATCACGATCACCGATGAGCTGAAAGCCGAAGGTTTGGCGCGCGATTTCGTAAACCGAATCCAAAACCTGCGCAAGGAAAGCGGTTTGGAGGTTCAGGACAAGATCGACATTCGTGTTCAGAAAGGGAATCCGTTTGCTGAAGAAGCTTTAACCGCAAACCGTACGTACATTTGCGAAGAAGTGCAGGCGCTTTCTTTGGAATTTGCAGACAGTTTGGAAGAAGCTGCCGAAATGGACATCGACGGATTGATTCTTCAGGTGAAGATTTAATCACAATTCATAAAAAACAACGAAAAGCCGAAAGCTAAAAGTTTTCGGCTTTTTTCTTTTCTGTCAATTCCTGCCTAATTCCCTGAGGATTCCGCTCAAAACTTTCTTATTTTTGCTTTTAAACTGTCTTATAGAAAACCCTAAGACAAGCACAAGTTTTTTACACTGAGACATCCATGATGATCAGCTTGAATAAATACGAAAGGCATGATTATAATGGCTGTTCCATCTGACCATTGAAAAACCATCAGAAACAGATGAAACTATTCTTATGAAAAAGCTGGGGAACTACTACGCAATAGCACTTTCAGTCATTTTAATCGACCAGTGTGTAAAGCTCTGGGTGCACTCAAAAATGCTTTTGGGCACAGCCGGCGAAATTCCGATTTTCGGTGAATGGTTTCGCCTGCACTACACGCTCAACCCCGGAATGGCCTTCGGCATCGAACTGGGCGAATACTACGGCAAACTTTTTCTGACATGTTTTCGCCTGCTGGCAGGCGCAGGCATGGCGTTTATTATTTTTCGTCTTGCCAAAGAAAATGCTTCGCGCGGCCTGTTGGTTTCCATTGCGCTTATATTGGGCGGCGCCCTGGGCAATGTGGCCGACAGCGTCTTCTACGGCGTATTTCTGCACAATGCTCCCTACGGAAGTCCCTCGCCGTGGTTTCACGGGCAGGTGATCGACATGTTCTACGTGGATATCTGGTCCGGAACGCTGCCTGACTGGCTGCCACTGTGGGGCGGACAGTACGTCGCTTTATGGCCGATTTTCAACATTGCCGACGCCGCAATTTTTATTGGCGTAATGATGATCATTCTTTTTCAGAAGCAATATTTCAAAGCTATACCCAGTTACCAGTCGGCAGCGTAAATGTTGCTTCTGTCAGTCTGTTCGCTTTTTTTAAAAACAGCTATCGCCTTGTTCTAAATTTTTCAAAACCAATCAATTTCCCTCAAGACCACTAGCCACAAAAACCTAAAAATTTGAAAAGAACATGCGGAAATCAACACACATGATTAATTTTAGATAAGAACAAATTTTCAGAACTTTGTGATTTCTGAATGATTACACAACATATTTTTTCATTCAGCTGTAATTTGTGCCCAGCTTCAGGCAACGCCTGCAAGCAACGCATTCAGCCTGATTTTCAAACGTCCAACTCGGCTCGGATAAAAAACCTTGCCTTCCGTCCGGTTAAGCTGAACGTTGGATGCTTTCTCAGAATTCATTTTTTACATATAAAGTTTTATGGCAACATTTTTACATTTCATCCAAAACCTTGGAGTGCAGAAGAAGATGAATCCTCTTTTGCAGAAAAAATTCTATTTCACCAACAACATTGCGCTGGTTCTGCTGCTGATAGGCATAGCAGGTATCGGCTTTCGTACCCTTTCAGAAAATTTTGCATTAGACATCCCTTCAGTCAGCCTTATCCTTGTTTACCTGACGGTTCTGGCTAGCAATTACCTCGGTCTGATTAATGTCTCCCGCCTTCTATTATGCAATTTAATGCCTCTTATTTTTACCCTTGCGCATCTGACCAACATTACACAAGCCAGCCAAAAATCGCTGCCTATTTTTCTTCTGCAGCTTACTTTCAGCTGTTTGCCCTGGGTTCTGTTTGAAATAAGAGAAAAGAAACTTATAATATCCAGTGTGGCATTTAATTCAGTGCTGATTCTGTGGTTTATACTTTCTGACGGCTTAGGAGAATCCGATAAAATCGTAAAGACTTTTTCAGAATCCATTGCGTATATTCCCTATACCATTTGTGTAGTTTTTCTTTTCCTGTGCGCGGGATTTGCCGAGAAGTGGATGGGATTTCTGATTCAAAAAGACAATCTAAAACTCACCCAGGAGCTCGAAACCAACAACCGTCTGATAGAAGAAAAAACAAAGAGCCTGAACCAGCATGTTGAGCATCTGCAAAGCAAACAGCAAGAAGAGAAAAAAGAACAGTGGATTAACAAATCGACAACCGAGCTGTCCTCCTTGCTGCAGCAGGCAAACCACTCAAACCACCAGTCGCTTTTCGACGACTTGCTGCGAACAATCGTAAAAGCTCTGAAGGCCAATCAAGGAGCGCTCTATGTTGTAGAGAGAGAAGAAGGAGACACCGGCAGCGGCTCAGCCGCAATTGAACTGAAATCGATATATGCATACGACCGCAAAAGACACCAGAGCCAGCGCTTTGAGCCAGGAGAAGGGCTAATAGGACAGGCATACCTGGAAGCCCAGCCGATCTACATGACCGAAGTTCCAAAAGATTATGTAAAAATCACATCCGGAACCGGCGGATCGCAACCCAGAGCAATCATCCTTATTCCGTGTATTCAGGACGATAAAGTTGAAGGAATCATCGAACTTGCCTCTTTCCGCGAGTTCCAGCCTCACGAACGACGTTTCCTGGAAAGAGCTGGGAAAATTATTTCCTCTTTCTTAAGTTCGTATCGGGTGACGCTTCAAACAAAGCGCCTGCTTGAGGAAACGCGCATACAAGCCGAACAAATGCAGGCACAAGAAGAAGAAATGCGCCAGAATCTTGAAGAATTCATGAGCGTCCAGGAAGACCTCGAGCGAAAAGTCAAGGAATACGAAATTATTCTGAAAGAGCATTCGCTTTTATGACGAACACCTTCCAAACCGAAGCACATTCATTTATAATAAGGAAAATCATAAAAAACACACACTATGTTGTCAATCAAACTAAATAACGGGGTGAAAATCCCTGTACTGGGACTGGGAACCTGGCAGGCACAGGAAAATGAAGTTTACCATGCGGTAAAAGCAGCATTGAAAAACGGATACAAACACATAGACACAGCGACCATTTACGAAAACGAAGCGGAGATCGGTCAGGCGATCCAAGACAGCGGCGTCGAACGTAAGAATATTTTTCTGACCACCAAGCTTTGGAATTCAGTGTCTACAGCCAAAGGAACACGAAAGGCATTCGAAGAATCCCTGAGACTGCTGCAGACCGACTATGTGGACTTGTACCTGATCCACTGGCCGGGCTCATATGAGCGTATTCTTGAAGTTTGGTCGGAAATGGAAAAACTATACGAAGAAGGAAAAGTAAGAGCTATAGGCGTTTCAAACTTCAATGTGCATCACCTGGACGTTCTGCTTCGCAACGGAAAAATAAAACCGGCGGTAAATCAAGTAGAGTGTCATGTAAAGCTGCAGAATGCATTCCTGAACGAGTACTGCCAGCAAAGAGGCATTTATCTGGAAGCTTACGCTCCGATGATGAGCTGGAAAGTGGGAGAACTGCTGGAGGACGAAACGCTGCAGGCAATCGCCGGAAAGCACAACAAACAGGTAACTCAGGTAGCCCTGCGCTACCTTATTCAAAGAAACATTGTCGTGTTGCCTAAATCGGTAAAAGAGGAGCGTATTATTCAAAACGCTGCGCTTTTCGACTTTGAGCTGAGCGCTGAGGAAATGAAACAAATCCGATTGCTGAACGGAGGCACCCGCCTGTTCCCTGAACCGGACAACGCCGATTTCGGTTTCATGGAAGCCTAAAAATATAGCCGGCTTTGCCGGCGAGCAATAAGCATAACCCTTTGAAGAAGACAGGCTGTTCAAATATTCCGAATCAGCCTGTTTTCTTTTCGGGATTAGCAAAGCTTTACATACGAACCCAGAAGCTTGACTCGCTTGCCGTACTTTTTCAGCACCCGCTGCACATTGGCCTCGCTGAAATGCCCGTCAAAACTAATCAAAAAACGGTATTTGAAATTTTTGCCTTTCTTGGCCGGACGGCTTTCAATTTTGGTGAGATTGATGCCTTCTGAGGAAAAATCCACCAGAAACTTTGCCAGCGAGCCGGTATCGCCCGAAAGCCGGGCCAGAATAGTTGTTTTGTCGCTGCCGCTCGGCTGGTTTACAAAACCCTTGCCCAATATCAGAAAACGGGTAAAGTTGTCCTCCGAGTCCTCCACATTCTCGAATAGAATAGGCATCCTGTATTCTTTGGCGGCGATTTTAGGGCAAAGCGCACCCGCATGAGACTCTTTCCTGGCCAAACGCACCGCTTTTGCCGTAGAGCTAACCGGCACAAGTTCGATGTCATCCTCAAAGTATTCTTCGATGAAGTGCTTACATTGCCTGAAAGCTATATCGCGCGAATATATTTTCCTGATTTCGCTTACAGAATCATGGTTGGAGGCAAATGCAAAGTGAATCGGCATGGCGATTTCAGCCACAATCGACAAGTCGAAATCGCCAAGCAAATCAATAGTTTCATTGACAGGGCCTTCCTGGTTGTTCTCCATTGGCACCACGCCAAAACGCGCCCGGTCGGTATCCACCGCCTCAAAAACTTTCTTTATCTGGCTCAAGGGAAGATATTCGCCCATTGCCCCGAACCTGCTCTCAGCGGCCTGATGCGTAAAACTGCAGTGCGGTCCCAGAAAAGCCACTTTCTCAGGAAGCTCCAAATTCCGGCTGATAGCGAACACTTCCAAAAAAATGGCCTCAATCGCAGAGCGGTTCAGCAGCCCCTTGTTCGCCTTGGCCAGCCTGTCGATTATGCTTTTTTCTCTTTCGGGCCGGTAAATTACTGTATTGTGCTTTTTCTTTAGCGCACCTACTTTTCTAACAACTTCCATCCGCTGATTCAAGAGTTCCAGCATTTGGTTGTCGACCGCATCAATCTCATCGCGAAGATGCTCCAGAGTGACTTTTTCCTTATTTGGATTCATAGAAAATGAAGAAAATCCACCGGAACTGCTTTCCCGATGGACTTGATAATATTATTTGAAAAACTTTAAGAATTATGAAAGATAATTGCTCAGGCTGATAATCTCGGCAAACACTCCTGCGGCAGTTACCTCAGCTCCCGCACCCGGGCCTTTAATCACGAGCGGGCGCTCATTGTAGCGCGTGGTCTGAAAAGAAATCATGTTGTCGCTTCCCGAAAGCGAATAAAACGGATGGCTGCTGTCCACAGCCTCCAGACCGACCTGCGCGCGCCCGTCTTTCAGGCTGGCAATAACGCGAAGCACCTTGCCTTCTTTGCGGGCCTGAACGCATTGCTGCTCAATCGTCTCGTCGAATTTCTGAAGTTCTTTGAAAAATTCGTCAATTGTAAGCGCTGTCAAACACGATTCAGGCAAAATCGGCCGGATTTCCACCTGGCCAAGCTCCAGATCGTAACCGGATTCCCTTGCCAGAATAAGTATCTTCCGCGCAACATCCGCACCGTTCAAGTCATCTCGGGGATCGGGCTCGGTAAACCCTTTGGCCTTCGCCGCTTTAACCACCTCGCTGAACGGCTGGCTGCCGTCGAAAGTATTGAAAATATAGGACAAGGTACCCGAAAGCACGCCTTCAATGCAAAGAATTTCGTCTCCGCTGTTTTTCAAATCGTTCAGCGTTGTAAGCACAGGCAGTCCGGCGCCCACATTGGTTTCGTACATATAGCGCACGTTGTTGCGGAAAGCCGTATCCTTGAGTCCCTGAAAATACAAGTAAGGCCCTGAGCTTGCCAGCTTGTTCGGAGTAACAACCGAAACCGAAGAATCCAGAATCGACAAATAATGCTGTACAACCTCGGCGCTCGACGTGTTGTCTACAAAAATGCTGTTGGGCAGATTCAGCTCATTCATTTTCTTGACAAAGGCATCCAGCATGGTCGGTTCGCCTTTTTCTTCCAGCTCCTCCCTCCAGTTTTCAAGCGAAATGCCTTCGGTCTCGAAAAGCATTTTCCTGCTTCTTGCAACAGCCACAACATTGATCTTCAAAAGCTTCTTGCTCCGCAGCACATCAGCCTGCTGGCGTATCTGTTCCAGCAGCGTGCCGCCGATCAGCCCGGCGCCAACAATGAAGAGATTTACTGTTTTATGATTGGAAAGGAAAAAGGACTCATGAACAGTATTCACGGCCTTGGAGAGATTTTTTTTCTCTATCACCGCCGAAACGTTAAGTTCCGAAACTCCCTGGGCAATCGAAAGGATGTTTACTCCGTTTTTACCCAGAGCAGTGAAAAACTTGCCGGTTACCCCGGGCTTGCTTCGCATTTTTTCGCCGACAATAGCCAGTATGGACAAATCATGCTCCACCGTAAGCGGATCAATTTTCCGCGAAGCAAGTTCAGAACCGAATTCCTCTTTAATCAGCTTCGTGGCCTGTTTCACATCTTTCGGATCAACGGCAAAGCTTATTGAATGCTCCGAAGAAGCCTGCGCAATAAGAATAATGTTCACTCTGGCCCTGTTGAGCACGCTGAACAATCGCGCAGACACGTCGGCGACGCCGATCAAACCGCTCCCTTGCAAATTGATCAAGGCTATATCATCCATGGTCGAAATTCCCTTGATCGGGTAGTGATTCTTGCCGTTTCCGTTGCCGTTTCCGTTGCCGTTTCCTATGCGCGTGCCTTCGAAATCCGGATTGAATGTATTGCGAACATAAATCGGAATCTGCTTGATGTACACCGGCTGGATGGAAGGCGGGTAGATCACCTTTGCGCCAAAATGCGATATTTCCATGGCCTCCTCGTACGAAAGGCTTCGCAGCGAAAAAGCTTCCTTTACCACTTTCGGATTGGCACTCATCACGCCGTCTACATCCGTCCAAATCTCCACGCGCTCGGCAGGCAGCGCCCCGCCAAGTATAGAAGCCGTGTAGTCAGAGCCTCCGCGGCCGAGCGTGGTGGTGGCCCCCCTGTCGGTAACCGCAATGAATCCCGTAGCTATCTGCAGCTTGCTGTGCTCTTCGAAGTGCTTCTGAATATTGTAGTTGGTGGTTTCGAAATCCACGCGGGCATTGCCAAAGTTTCTGTCCGTTCTAATCAGCTTTCGCGTGTCCAGATACTCGCTCTCTGCTCCCGATTCATTCAAAAAATAACTCAGGATGCTTGAGGCCATACGTTCGCCGAAACTCAACACTAAATCGGACGTGCGGGGTGTGAGTTCCTTAATAAGCGAAACGCCGTACAAAATCTCCTCAAGCTCTCTGAACAAATCGCCAAGCGTCTGTTTGATCGGAGTTTGCTTCTCAATGTCAATCAGCACTTTCACAGTGCTCAAATGTTTTTCTTTGATTTGCTCCAGTATACCCAGATAGCTCGAGTCGCTGTTGCAGGCGCGCTCAGCAGCCTCGACCAGCAAATTGGTAATGCCCGACATAGCAGAGTTAACTACTACGATGTTTCGTTGCTGCGCTTTGTAGTTAAGAACTATACGGGCAACCTGCCGAATGCTCTCCGGAGAGCCTACAGAAGTCCCTCCAAATTTTAGTACAATCATCACTGTAAGGTTATTCTATTAAAAAAAGAAGCTTCGGATTTTGTAAAAACGATTTGCGGCTAATACATTAGACCCGAAGCCATTAGCATGGTTTTATAAAACTAGAGGGAAAACATGAGAAATAATAACAAAACAAGGGCATTATTGCGAAATCGGATGTTTTTTTAGGAGTGAAAACAAAAAAAGCACCCTAAATAGAGTGCTCTTGATCATGTATTGCCAGGCAAACGGCAGCCGTTGCCTTATGCAGTTTCCTTTTCCTGCAGCAATTGGTATAGATTGTAAAAATTGATTATGACAATAAGGGCATTAACGACCATAACAGGGTATGCCTCCAGCATATACCCATAAACGACAAAAGCAAGACAGCCTATAGTGTTTAGAAGCCTCAACGTTTTCATATTTTTGCAAAGGAACGATATCGCTAAAAACGTCATTGCAAAATATCCAATAATTTCAACAGTGTTCATGTTTTAATATTTTAAATTAAGTGCGCAAATATATTCTTTTCGCACTAGTTTTCAATGAAATAGAAAGCGATAATTTGTACTTTATCCACGGGAGTGCACTAAGGCTTTCGAAAAAGACAACTTTGTTGCACCCGAAATTATGCGCCGGGTTCATAACGTTCCAATGCAGAATTAGTATTCTTCTTGCTGTTAATTTTTAAAAAGATATTGCAAACTTTTTAGCTGTTTACTCGTAAACAGCTAATCCAACTCAAATTATACACATATGAAAGCTCAGAATATTTTAGAAACAATTGGGCATACCCCGCTGGTGAAAATCAACCGGCTTTTTGGAAAAGAGGTGGAAGTATGGATGAAATTGGAAAAAGCAAACCCGGGGGGAAGCATCAAAGACCGGATTGCGCTTTCGATGGTAGATGATGCGGAAGAAAAAGGTTACCTGAATAAGAGCACAACGATAATCGAACCCACTTCCGGAAACACAGGCATTGGGCTGTCCATGGTGGCGGCGGTAAAAGGCTACCGGCTGATACTGGTGATGCCCGAATCGATGTCGGTAGAGAGACGGCGCCTTATGGCGGCCTACGGCGCTGAGCTTGTGCTGACTCCAAAGGAAAAAGGAATGGGTGGCGCTATCGAAAAAGCCGCCCAGCTTGCTGAAGAAATTGAAAACTCGTGGGTGCCTTCACAGTTTGAAAACAAAGCCAACGTAAAGGTGCACCTGGACCGTACGGCCAAAGAAATAATTGCGGACATGCCCGAAGGATTCGATTACCTGATAACAGGTGTTGGAACCGGTGGACATATAACTGGCGTTTCCACAGCGCTAACCGAACGCTTTCCGAAGCTAAAAACCATCGCCGTGGAGCCAGAAGGCTCCCCTGTGCTTAGCGGCGGCAAGCCGGGACCTCACCCGATACAGGGAATCGGCGCAGGATTTATCCCTAAGATCCTCAATACTGACTTAATCTACAAAGTATTGACGGTTGACCCAGCGGATGCGCTGAGAATGGCGCAGCGATTGGCAAAAGAAGAAGGAATCATTGCCGGAATATCTACGGGAGCCTCCCTGGCGGCTATCGAGAAAAAACTGCCTGAAGTGCCTCACGGATCCAGAATCCTGACTTTTAACTATGACACCGGCGAACGCTACTTGTCTGTCGAGGGACTTTTTCCGGCCTGACAGAAAGCAGAGCCTAAGCAGCAAGAATAAATATTAACCTCACAAAACTATAAAGGAAAATGGCCGCAAGCCTTGTCGCATCAACGGTCCTTTCCTTTGTTCTTTAAAAATTCCCTTCTATAGCGTACAAAACAGGTGATTCGAAAAATATCTGTCATATCAATTATTTTTTCCAAATCATAAGCAAAAAAACCGCTGACAACAAAAACAGGTTGCCAATGCGAGGCACTGACACTGATGTTTTCTCCCGTTTCAATGTACTCCCTTTCTGAAAAAATTTTGTCGTAAACTTTTCTAATAATAGCTTCATGTTGCTCAAGATTGCCGTTTTCGGAACATCCCAACACCTAGAAAGGACTATCTGATTGTTATTTTGGAAAAAAAAGAGAAAAACCAAGATGATCTTCCAGCAAACGCCAACCAGAGGATATATTTCGTATCTTATTTTCTGAAACAGAGCAGAAGGCCATGTTTCTTTTTAAATATGTCTGATATGCGGCGAAAAATTTTACCGAATTTCAATATGGTAAAACTTTCCACAAGCGAGGAATCCATTTCGCGCAAAGAAATGCCGCAGGGACATACCTTCTTAGACCATTTGAAAACTATAATTTAAAAAAAACAAGGCAGCCTATCTAGAGCTTCCTAGACCACAGGATCACTACTATCATTTTAAATCAGAATGACAGCAGTAAATATTAACAACATGAAAAAAATTTTGTGCACGCTAGTGTTAAGCCTATGGACAGGGTTGGGACTTTCCTACGCAGGCATTCCAGCAGCTTCTTCGAATGTTGCTGAAATTACCCAAATCACTGAGCCATCTGTTGCGAGCCAGCATCAAACCTCCAGGGAGAATAACTTCACAAACATTGATCAAGGGGAAACCGAAAGCCACGAAGCCCCGGTGTGGATGGTTATTCCTTTCATAGCGCTCCTGCTCATGATCGCCACGGGACCGCTTTTCTATGAGCAGTTCTGGCACCACCACTATCCGAAAGTGGCTGTTTCGCTAGCCGCGCTTGTAGTTGGATACTATCTTTTGGTCATTCACAATATTCACGCTCCGGTGCATGCACTGGCTGAATACGTGCAATTCATTGCGCTGATCGCCTCCCTCTACATAGCCTCGGGCGGCATCATGATTCAAATAGACCGCGCCGGAACCCCCAAAGCCAATTTGGCGCTTCTGCTGATCGGCGCGGTTATCTCGAACCTGATCGGAACCACAGGAGCTTCCATGCTGCTAATCCGCCCGTATATCCGGCTAAACAAGGGGCGAATAAAGCCATACCATATCATTTTCTTTATCTTTATGGTTAGCAATATTGGCGGTGCGCTAACCCCTATCGGCGATCCACCTCTTTTCCTGGGCTTCCTAAAAGGCGTGCCTTTCTTCTGGACTGCAACACACAACCTGCTGCCTTGGATACTTGCCTTAAGTTTGCTGGGAGGAATTTTTTATCTCTTTGACAACAAAAACAAAGAAAAATGCAAGTCCACTGAAACTACGGGCAAAATAAGTTTTACTGGCGCCAAAAACTTCGGCTGGCTTCTGCTTATCATCGTTTCAGTATTTATCGACCCGAATGTGTTCGACTGGGTGCCCGGCATTGAATACAGCGGCACAAAAATCTCATTCGTTCGCGAGCTGATCATGTTCTCGGTGGCATTCCTTTCATACCGGTTTGCCGACAAAAAGGCAATAAAAGACAACGAATTCAATTTCGAACCAATCCGTGAAGTAGCCTTTATCTTCATTGGAATTTTCGGCACAATGATGCCGGCGCTTGAATTAGTGGGAAGTTTTGCGGCATCGCCTGCCGGAGCATCACTGATCAATCACAACTCACTCTACTGGGGCACCGGCGCTCTTTCGGGTTTTCTGGACAACGCTCCGACCTATCTGAATTTCCTGGCCGCTTCCATGGCTTCGCAAGGCGGCACTGTATCGTCTATTGAAAGTGTAAAAGCATTTGCCGCTGAGCAGGCACCGTTTGTTGACTCTGTGCTTGAACTTACCGCAATTTCGGTTGCCGCAGTATTTTTCGGGGCTATTACCTACATCGGCAACGGACCGAACTTTATGGTTAAGTCGATTTCTGAACAGTCAGGTATTAAAATGCCTTTCTTCTTCGCATATATCCTCAAGTACTCGCTGCCAATCCTATTGCCGGTACTTTTGCTGATATGGGTCGTCTTTTTTGCATTTGCCTGAGAATCAATTCTCAATAATACATAAATAAAAAAAGGAGAGTCTTTACGGGTTCTCCTTTTTGCTTTTCATTCAGCCGCCTGAACAAAATTCACAATAACCCTTTCAAACACCCTTGTCTGGAGGTTTTTAAACACATTCTCTGAAACCCTGCTTTCCTAAACAGTGTCTATTAAAGTGTAAATGATCTGTGTAAAACGAATTGCTTTTCCACGGAACCGGGTTGCGCGTAATAATGCCAGCCTTTGCATTTTATTAATAACATTAGTCTCACATCAACACTAGCATTATGAGAAGCACACTTATCATCATACTCTCTTTTGTGTTTCTTTGCCCGGTCTTCGCACAAGAAACCACTCCAAAAAAACTTACGCGCAAAGAAAGAAAAGAACTCAGGAAACAGGAACGACAGCGAATTAGGGCCGAAAACCTGGCCAAAACCCGGCAAATCGCTGATTCGATGAACTTCATTTTGCAGGCCCATACTTTCGTTACCCGCTATGGCAATACCATTCCGGTAAATTCCACCGTCAACTTTTTTGCAACAGACGGCGAAAATGCGACCATCCAGCTGGCTTTAAGCGATTTCATAATGGGCGCCAATGGCGTCGGGGGAATTACAATAGACGGTATGGTGTCCAAATACAAGGCGATTAAGCAGAAACACGCCACAACCCTCTTGATAGACGTTTTTACGGCTCTAGGCACATACCACGTTACGGTCTATGCCAACTACGGAGGAATCAGCACCCTGCGTGTTGTAACTATGAGAGGCCAGCGGTTTGAACTGCAAGGCACGCTGTTGCCGCTTGAAGAAAACTTTGCCTTCAAAGGCACACCTTCCTATTAAACCTGTTAGGTTCTGAGGTCAGGGCAATTAGCTCTCTTCGCTTTGCGCTGGCCTTAGCCCAAAACATAATAACGCGTGCAAATTATACCTCATCCACGTTTACGGCCTTTCAAAGCCGTAATGCAGGCTTAAGATTTCAATATTTTCACTTTCTCCTTTTATCCCTATTCAAAGAATGGCGCTTCCGTAAAATCTTTTTAACTTTAAGCCTTCTTTACCACATATTTCAAAAAAGATGGCTGAACAGCAAGTTAGAATCCTGAATACGCAGGAGGTAGAGCGCAAAATCAAGCGTATCGCCTATCAGATCTTTGAAGAAAACCACGAAGAAAAATCAATCATCCTGGCCGGGATTCCCCAAAGCGGCCTGCATTTGGCAGAGCTTATTCAGGAACAGCTTCGCCAAATCAGTCCTCTGGACGTGCACCTGATCCCACTGGAAATTGATAAAAGCGCTCCGTTCTCTTCGAAAACCGCTTACACAAAACCCCCGGTGCCGCTCAGCGGCCGTGTAGTTGTGCTGGTTGACGACGTGCTGAACACCGGAAAAACGATTCTGAAGGCCGTCAAACCATTTCTGGAAACTGAGCTTAAATCATTGCAAACCGCGGTATTGGTAAACCGCAGCCACCTGGCTTTTCCTATAGCCGCCACTTACACAGGACTCGAACTGGCAACCACACTCAACGAGCATATCGAAGTCCTGATAGAAGAAAACCGAAAAGAAGTATTTCTGCGCTAGCCTGTGCCAGCGCTTTCAGAATAGAACACGTTATTCATGTCAGTACATAAAGATTCGAAACGAAAAGTAACGACCCATCGGCTGATGGAGATGAAGCAGCGCAACGAAAAAATTGCCATGCTTACTGCCTATGACTACTCAATGGCCAGCATTATTGATGCTGCCGGCATCGACATTATTTTGGTAGGCGACTCAGCCTCAAACGTAATGGCCGGACACGAAACCACGCTGCCCATTACACTGAATCAAATGATTTACCACGCCAGCTCAGTCGTGCGGGCGGTAAACCGCTCATTGGTCGTTGTAGACATTCCTTTCGGCTCGTACCAAGGCAACTCAAAAGAAGCACTGAGTTCGGCTATCCGAATCATGAAAGAATCGGGCGGACATGCCGTGAAAATGGAAGGAGGAGCCGAAATCAAGGAATCCATCGAACGTATTTTGTCAGCCGGTATTCCGGTTATGGGGCACCTGGGGCTTACTCCGCAGTCAATATACAAATTCGGGACTTACAGCGTCAGAGCCAAGGAAAAAGCCGAAGCCGACCAGCTTATCAAAGACGCTAAAATGCTGGAGGAAACCGGATGCTTTGCTTTGGTGCTGGAAAAAATACCTGCCTCGCTGGCCAAGCACGTTGCCGAACACGTCTCTATCCCTGTAATCGGCATCGGAGCCGGACCGGATGTTGACGGTCAGGTGCTGGTAGTTCACGACATGCTGGGAATAAACAATGACTTTCACCCGAGGTTCTTACGGAAGTATGCCAACCTTCATCAGGAGATGACCAAGGCAGTAGGGAATTATATTGATGATGTGAAGGGGATGAACTTCCCGAATGAAGCAGAAAGTTATTAATGATAAACTCTTATTTTCGCAAGAAAATTATACAACCGGTTATCGCCCTGCTGAAGCAGGGCGTAACTCCAGAAAAACTAGCCCGGACATTTGCCATCGGCATTGTCGTCGGAATTTCCCCGTTCATAGGTCTTACAACAGTCATTTGCACCAGCCTGGCTTTCATCTTAAGACTAAACCCGGTAGGCATAAACATCGCCAATTTTTTAGTTTACCCCATTCAAATCATTCTGCTGATTCCGTATCTGCAAGCTGGCTCGTGGATCAGCGGCTCAACACTGGGAAGCGTAAACGCCGATGTTCTGCTTCAGAGAATAACTTCCACTCCTTTTGAAACATTCAAAGAACTAGGACTCAGCTATTTTGCCGGACTCGGTGTCTGGGCCTTAGCAGCCTTGCCCATTACATTGCTCAGCTACTGGCTTATGTTGCCGTTGCTTCGCAAAGTAACTCCCAAAAATGTGTGATTTGTCTTTTCTTAAAAAAATGAAATCCGCAAACACTTTTAAACTTATTAAAGAATAAAAAGAATACGTCTGTACACAGAATATTGCAAGCCTTCCTTTTATTAGAAAAAAATAAAATCCCTTAGCTTTGCACACGATTCTATTCGAAATACAGACGAACCATGACACAAGCTTTTTACCAAAACTTTACCCTGGGCATATTGGGAGGAGGGCAGCTCGGCCGGATGCTTATTCAGGCCTCGGCCGATTTCAATCTGGACATTGCGATACTTGACCCCGACGAAAACGCTCCCTGCAAAGGACTTTCCAAACGATTTGAGCAGGGACAGCTCACAGACTTTGACACCGTCTACCAATTCGGCAAGACCTGCGACCTGCTGACCATCGAAATCGAAAACGTCAACACACAGGCGCTCCGCAAGCTGCAGAATGAGGGCGTCAAGGTCTTTCCGCAGCCGGAAGTCATCGAGCTAATCCAGGACAAACGTGTTCAAAAACAATTCTTCAAAGACCACGGCATCCCTACCTCCGATTTCATCCTGACAGACACGAAGGAGGACGTTATGAATCAGGCTTCATTTCTGCCTGCAGTCAACAAACTCGGCAAAGAGGGCTACGACGGACGCGGAGTACAGATCATGCGCACTGAAAAGGATCTGGAAAAAGCCTTCGAAAAGCCAAGCCTTATAGAAAAACTGGTGGACTTCCAGACAGAAATTTCGGTGATTGTTGCACGAAGCGAATCAGGCGAAATAAAAACCTTTCCGGCGGTGGAGCTGAGCTACCACCCAGAGCACAACTTGGTGGAATTTCTGTTTGCCCCGGCAAAACTCTCTGAAGAGTCTGAGCATCGCGCGCAGCAAATCGCTAAGGAAGTTGTGGAAAAGCTGGACATGGTCGGTTTGCTGGCAGTGGAAATGTTCGTCGAAAAGGACGGAAGCATACTGGTAAACGAAGTGGCGCCGCGCCCGCACAACAGCGGTCATCAAACGATCGAAGCCAACTTCACCTCGCAATACGAACAGCACCTCAGAGCCATTCTGGACTTGCCGCTTGGAGAAACCGAAGCACTTTGTCCGTCGGTTATGGTAAATGTGCTGGGTGAAGATAATTTCACAGGACTGGCGCAGTATGAGGGTTTGAACAAAGTCCTGGCACTGCCGGGCGTTAGTCTTCATCTTTACGGTAAAAAATACACTAAACCATTCCGGAAAATGGGCCACGTAACTGTGTTGGGAAAAGATCTGGAAACTTCAAAACAAATCGCAAGACAAGTTAAAAACACACTAAAAGTAATCGCATGAATCAACCGCAAGTAGGAATCATTATGGGCAGCCAGTCAGACATGCCGATCATGTCGCAGGCTGCTGATATATTAAAACAGCTGGGAGTAAGCTTCGAAATCACCATTGTATCAGCGCACCGCACGCCGATTCGTATGGTGGAATACGCACAATCGGCGCGCAAACGGGGACTGAAAGCCATTATCGCCGGTGCCGGCGGCGCGGCCCATTTGCCGGGCATGGTTGCCTCTCTAACCTCGCTGCCGGTAATCGGCGTGCCGGTTAAGTCGCGCAACTCAATCGACGGATGGGATTCGGTGCTGTCGATTCTGCAGATGCCCGGAGGCATTCCTGTAGCAACTGTTGCTCTGGACGGCGCGCAAAATGCCGGCATTCTGGCAGCTGAAATAATCGGAGCTTTTGACACAACGATTGCCGAAAACCTGGAAGCCTACAAAGACCGCCTTAAAGAAAAGGTGATTGTGTCTGCTGAAAAAGTTGAAAGAGGGGAATACAAATAAACTGGCACACGGTTGATGCTGCGTAGCCAAAAAAATATTTCTTTCCTTAAATTTTCATAAAGAAAACAACCATAACAATTCCGGTTGGTGTCTGAAAGCCCTGAAGTTTTTCTTTCGGGCTTTCTATTTTATATAAGCCGGATACCCAAATATTTTTTGTAATTTGTCGTTTCTTCCCTGATACATCTACACCCGATTGATTCTCAGCATGAAGAAAAGGGAAAGGGAGTAATAATTGTGGAAGATTAAAGCAAACAAGCAAATCTGTTGTCCTATGGTCAAAAAGTGGATTCTAAAAGAACGGTTTGAGCAAGAGCCCGTTCGGCGTTTGTCCGAACAAATAAACGTCAACGAGATCTTGGCTACAGTCTTGCTGCAACGCGGAATCCGCAATTTTGAGGAGGCGAAACAGTTTTTCAGGCCCTCGCTCGAAGACCTGCACGATCCTTTCATGATGCGCGACATGGACGTGGCTGTCGAACGCCTGCAGCTCGCCATGAAAAACCGGGAAAAAATACTGATCTACGGTGACTACGACGTGGACGGCACCACCAGCGTAGCTCTGGCCTACAAATACCTGAAGGAAATCTATCCGAACTGCGAGTACTACATACCAGACCGCTACAAAGAAGGTTACGGCGTTTCTCAAAAAGGAATTGACTATGCCCGCGACAACAATTTCAAGCTGATAGTAAGCCTGGACTGCGGGATTAAAGCGATCGAGCAAGTGCGCACAGCCGGCATGTACGGCATCGATTTTATAATCTGCGACCACCACCTGCCCGGAGATGAATTCCCTGAAGCGCTGGCGATTCTGGATCCAAAGCGTCCGGATTGCTCATATCCAAGCAAAGATTTGTCAGGCTGCGGCGTAGGTTTCAAACTTATGCAGGGACTCACGCAGTCGCTGAACCTGAGCATGGACAAGCTGTTTTCCTGCCTGGATTATGTGGCCGTCAGCATCGCATCGGATATTGTGCCCATACGGGGAGAAAACCGGATTCTTGCGCACTTTGGCCTGGAAGTGCTGAACAAAAACCCTTCTCACGGACTCAAAGCGCTGATTGACCTCTGCAACTTCAAAAACCGCATCACGATTACCAATATCGTGTTCGGCATCGGCCCCCGAATAAACGCGGCAGGAAGAATGGAGCATGCCCATTCGGCTGTAGAACTGCTTTTGGCAAAAAACAGCGAAGAGGCTAAAAAATTTGCTTCGAAAATTGACGAAAAAAACGAACGCAGAAGAGACTTTGACTCAAGCATTACCCATGAGGCGCTTCAAATGATTGAAACCGACGATTTTCTTCGCCAGTCAAAATCCACCGTGCTGTTTAAAAGCGACTGGCACAAGGGAGTCATCGGCATTGTTGCTTCGCGCTGCATTGACAAATACTACCGGCCAACCGTTATTCTTACCGAATCGAACCGCAAGGCAACCGGATCGGCCAGATCGGTAGTCGGCTTCGACATCCACGAAGCGCTTATTGAATGCGACGACCTGCTGGAACAATACGGCGGGCACATGTATGCCGCCGGCCTGACGCTGGACATCAGTAAAGTGGACGCTTTCCGCAAACGCTTCGAAACAATCGTACAGAAACGAATCCAGGAGGAGCATTTAACACCCCGTATCTTGGTCGACCACGTGATTGACATCAAACGAATCAACCAAAAGTTCTTCAATATCCTGCGGCAAATGGCTCCATTTGGCCCCGAAAACATGCAGCCGGTTTTTGTAAGCGAAAACCTGAGAATCGTTGACCGTCCGAGAATACTAAAAGAAGAACATTTGAAATTCCGCGTCATTCAGGAACCCGACGACGAGCCTATCGAAGTAATCGGTTTCGGTTTTGCCGAATATTTTGACCTGATCAGCAGCGGCATGCGCTTCAAACTAGCCTATACCATTGAAGAAAATAATTTTATGGGAAACCGTTCGTTGCAATTGTACATGAAAGACATAAAGTTCGACTAAACCTGCTGCTGCAACACCCAAGATTGAAATGCCCCGGTTTATTCCTCTTTTTCACTTTTTGTTTTTCACACAAAGCCTTTATTTTTGAGAAAACTTTTCCCATTGGGCAGGCCTATTCGAAACTATGATTCTAAAAGCAGATAAACTCATCAAGACTTACAGCGGGCGCACCGTCGTAAATCAGGTATCGGTAAAAGTAGAGCAAGGTGAAATCGTGGGGCTTCTTGGACCCAACGGAGCCGGAAAAACGACATCATTTTACATGATTGTGGGCCTTATCAAACCCAACGGCGGGACAATCTACCTGGACAACGAAGACATCACACAGTTGCCGATGTACAAACGCGCCCAAAAAGGCGTTGGATATCTAGCTCAGGAAGCATCGGTTTTCCGCGATCTGAGCGTGGAAGAGAACATCATGGCGGTTTTGGAAATGACCGACAAAACCAAAAAGGAGCGCAAAGATCGGGTTGAAGAACTTCTGGAAGAATTCAGCCTCAAGCATGTTCGAAAAAACCTTGGAAAAGTGCTTTCAGGTGGAGAGAGGCGCCGAACAGAAATTGCGCGGGCACTGGCCGTGGATCCGAAATTTGTCTTGCTGGACGAACCATTTGCGGGCGTGGATCCAATCGCCGTGGAAGAGATCCAAAGCATTGTCGCCAAGCTCAAAAACAAAAACATCGGCATTCTGATTACCGACCACAACGTAAACGAAACGCTTTCGATTACCGACCGCGCCTACCTGATGTTTGAAGGAAAGCTGCTGAAGGCCGGAAAAGCCGAAGAATTGGCTTCCGATCCTCAGGTAAGGAAAGTTTATCTGGGAGAACACTTCGAACTGAAACGGAAAAAGTTTGATTAAACACAAGCTATCCTTCTAACCAAAAAACAAGCCTTACAGATTCCTGAGAACACCAAACACGGCAATAATGCTCAGTATTATCCAAAAAGCATACTTGCCGTAGAGGATACGCTTCAACTGCTGCAATGCCGGGGAAGACTTTTTCCTTAAGTCAAGATAAAGCCAAAAAGCCGCATAGGGAATTGCCAAAACAAACAGCGCATTCATTTTCAGCGCTTCCACAGCGCGAAAATGCATGAGATGGTATAAAGCGCGCTGCGAACCGCAACCCGGGCAGAGGAATCCCGTCAGTTCGTGGAACTTGCAGCCGAACACATTTTCCTGCGCCGGATCAAAAAACCAACGATAAAAAATCACGGAAGCAACGAGCAGACCGCCGACAACCCATTGGTAGGGGAAGGATTTGGAATGATTCACTGAGCTTGATAATAAACCGTACGAAGAAAAAATGAGTCAGCAGCTAAACACCGTTGACTCATTTTTTTATCTATAATTTCAATCTTCAGAAGAAGACTCTTAAAACTCGCAGTTTTTCGGTGTTCTTGGGAAAGGAATCACGTCACGGATATTGCCCATGCCTGTCACGAACAACATCAGGCGTTCGAAACCAAGGCCAAAACCGCTGTGCTGCGCCGATCCGAAGCGTCGGGTATCCAGGTACCAGTCTAGATCCTCCTGCGGAATACCAATCTGGTTCATCAACGTCACCAAGTTCTCCAAACGCTCCTCACGCTGCGAACCGCCGACAATTTCTCCAATTCCCGGGAACAGAATATCCATAGCCGCCACAGTTTTTCCGTCTTCGTTGTGGCGCATGTAGAAGGCTTTGATCTCCTTAGGGTAATCAGTTAGAATTACAGGCTTTTTGAAGTGCTTCTCTACCAAATAGCGCTCGTGCTCCGACTGCAGGTCAGCTCCCCATTCTTCGATAAGGTATTTGAATTTCTTTTTCTTGTTCGGCTTCGACTTCAACAGAATATCGATGGCTTCTGTGTAGGTCAAACGCTCAAAGTCGTTTTCCAAGACAAAATTAAGCTTCTCGATCAAGCCCATATCCGAACGCTCGTTGGCAGGTTTTCCCTTGTTTTCATCCGCAAAGCGCTTGTCCAAAAACTGCAGATCTTCCATGCAGTTTTCCAAAGCATACTGGATGAGGTATTTCAAGAACTCCTCCGCCAAATCCATGGTGTCGACCAAGTCATAGAAGGCCATCTCGGGCTCAATCATCCAGAATTCAGCCAGGTGGCGGGTTGTGTTCGAATTTTCAGCACGGAAAGTAGGTCCGAATGTGTAAATCTCGCCCATTGCCATAGCGGCCAGCTCGCCTTCCAATTGTCCGGAAACTGTCAAGTTGGTTTCCTTACCAAAAAAGTCCTGGGTATAGTCCACTTTGCCGTCCTCTGTTTTCGGCGCATTCTCCGGGTCAATAGTTGTTACGCGGAAAGTCTCGCCTGCTCCCTCTGCATCTGAGTGAGTAATGATCGGCGTATGAACGTTTACAAAGCCCTTCTCGTTGAAAAACTTGTGCACAGCGAAAATCATGGCGTGTCTCACGCGCATAATCGCCGAAAATGTATTGGTTCTCGGACGCAAATGAGCAATATCGCGCAAAAACTCCAGCGAATGCTTCTTTGGCTGCAGCGGATATTCTTCCGGATCAGCTTCACCCAGCACTTCAATGACCTCGGCCTGAAGCTCCACGGCCTGTTTGCCTCCCTGAGAAGCGATCAGTTTGCCAACAACCGACAAGCTTGCTCCGGTGGTAATCTTCCTCAGAACTTCCCCGTCAATTGTGCCCGGATCCGCAACCACCTGCAAATTACCGATGCAAGAACCGTCATTAAGTGCCACAAATGTCACATTTTTGTTTCCTCGCTTAGTACGCACCCATCCTTTTGCGCATACCGTCTGCTCCTGTGGCTCGGTGGCCATCAACGCTTTAATTTTGGTTCTTTTCAATGCTTCCACTTTCTTAAAGTTAAATTAGCTACAACTACGGAGTGGCCGGAAGCTACCGACCGGCAATGGCTAAATCTGTCGGCCTCAATCGCTTGGGCTGCGTTCCAGAATATTTTGCCAAACGCAAAAGTAAGTACTTTATGGGGGGAAATTCAAGAATATAGGCTTGAAGCTGCAAAAAATCTTAAAATGGCAAAGATTTTGAATCAGCTCCCTTTACCAACAAAAACCGGACTAATTTCAACATGGACATTTGGCAAAACAATCTTTTTTACTTTTTGTTATAAAAAATATAAAAACACAAGGTTGCTCAACCTATTCACATAGCACTTTGTTATCAAAATATATTATTTTCACTAATCATTTTAATTTCAAGTGTTGTTCTTTTTAAAATCTTTTTAACTTGAGTATAGCTAATAAAATGTGGTTTTATCCGTTTATGTTCAGATAACAGGACCCCGTAACCTATGTCGCCATGCAAAAATTAGAGTTAACTCAAACGTTAGGACAAAAACTCTCTCCTCAGCAGATTCAGTTTATCAAGCTTCTACAGGTTCCAACAGCCGAGCTAGACACGCGTATAGAAGAAGAGCTGGAAGTGAATCCGGCGCTGGAAGAAGGCAAAGAGGAAGAAGAGGTGCGCATGGAAGACAGTTCTGTAGACGAATTCGAAGACTCTCTTGACAAAGAAGAGGACCTCAACCTGGACGACTATCTCCATGACGACTTCAGCGGCTACAAAATGTACGCTGACGGGCAGCACAATCCCGACGACGAAGACAAAGAAATTCCTGTTACCAGCCAGTCTACCATGCAGGAGCAGCTGCTTGATCAAGTTGGCTTTCTGAACCTTGGCGACCACCAGCGGAAAATTGCCGAGCAGCTGGTTGGCAGCCTCGAAAGCGACGGTTATCTGAGGCGGGAACTTGACGCCATCAAATACGACTTGGCTTTTGTGGGTGTAGAGACCAACGTAGAGGAAATTGAAGCCGTGCTGCAAAAAGTTCATGGATTTGATCCGGCGGGAATCGGAGCGCGCAACCTTCGGGAGTGTCTGCTGCTTCAGCTGAAGCGAAAAGATCTTAAGGACCCTGATATAGAACGCGCCATAAAAATTATAAAAAACTCTTACGACGACTTTACTAAAAAACATTTCGAGAAGATCATGCGGAAAGCGGGACTTTCCAGCGAAAGAGAGCTGAAAAAAGCCATAGACATCATCGTAAAGCTTAACCCCAAGCCAGGAGCAAACATGGCAGGCAGCAACCGGGCGCAATACCTTATTCCGGACTTTATTCTGCACAACGACAACGGCAATCTGGAGCTCACGCTGAACTCCAAAAACGCTCCGGAGCTGCGCGTAAGCCGCTCGTATTCCGAAATGATGCAGACTTACGACAAGAGCAAGAAAAAGGATAAAAAACTGAGGGAAACCGTCTCATTCGTGAAGCAAAAGCTGGACGCAGCCAAGTGGTTTATCGACGCCATACGACAGCGGCAGCAGACGCTGCTCAACACGATGAATGCAATTGTTAGCTACCAGTACGACTTTTTTCTGGAAGGCGACGAGAGCAAGCTCAAGCCGATGATCCTAAAGGACATTGCCAACAAAATAAACATGGATATCTCGACCATTTCGCGGGTAGCCAACAGCAAGTCAATCCAGACAGAATTCGGCATTTTTCCACTCAAATTCTTCTTCAGCGAAGGCATAGCCACCGACTCGGGCGTGGACGTTAGCAGCCGGGAGGTAAAATACACCCTGCGCAAACTGATCGAGGACGAAGAAAAAACCAAGCCGCTTTCGGACGACAAACTGGAAAAACTCCTTAGGGCCAAAGGGTACAACATTGCCCGCCGAACCGTTGCCAAATACCGTGAACAAATGAACATTCCGGTGGCACGCCTGCGGAAAGAATTGAAATGATTCCGTCCGAATAGCATTTACTCTCTGATATTTTTACTAGTTTGCGGGACAAAGATTCTCACTTTGTCTTTATCTTTTTGTGCGTACCCAAAACCCACAGTGCTGTGATTAAGCGAGTAGCTCAATTTTTATCTTACCTTTTCCATCCTCTGTTAATGGTAACCTATCTGTTTGTTTTGCTGACCAATCTTCCGGTTTCCGACTTATTTAGTCCAAATCAGCTCAATCACAGGTGGGATATTCTGATCCTGATTTTTATTTCCACCTTTTTGTTTCCGGTCCTGAGCATATTGATCATGAAGCACTACAAGGTTATTTCTTCTCTGAAAATGCGCCGCCGAAAAGAGCGCACACTGCCCTTCAGCCTTATTAGCTTATTTTACTGGCTTTCCACTTACCTGTTCTGGAACAACAAGATATTCGATTCGGAGATAATAATGATGTTCGGAGGGGTTTCGCTGCTGATAGTCCTGCTCACGCTTATCAATACTGTCTGGAAAATCAGCATTCACAGCGCGGGCATGGGTGGCGCGCTGGGAATATTATGGCTGCTCAACCAACAGGATCCTTATCAAAAGCTGTATCCTGTTATACTTGTTTCGATACTTGTTTGCGGAGCGGTTATGACGGCGAGGCTATATCTTAACTGCCACACTCCCCGGCAAGTTTATGCCGGTACAGTGTTGGGATTTACGGTTTGCTACGGTCTTCTGAAGGGTTTTCTTTTTCTATAAGCGAAACGGTAGGCACAACAAATCCTACTACAACCACGCCCGCTAAACCAACGGATGCCGTAAGGATTTTTCCCCAGCCCACAGAAATAAAAAACAAGACTGAGAGAGCACTCATGCCGAGAATCATGGCAATGATGTAAACTTTCTGCCTGCGGGTAAGTCCTTTGTTGCGCTCGTATTCCAGAATGTATTTTCCCAGATACTTATGGCGAATCAGACGCAGATAAAGCTTTCGGGAGCTGCGCAGATACAGAAAAGACGCCAGCAGCAAAAAAGGCGTAGTTGGCAATCCGGGAATAATAATCCCCAACAATCCCAGCCCCAAGCTGACAGTTCCCAAACTTATCAGCAGCGCCTTTTTCATAGGCGCTGTCTCAATTTGTTCGCACTAAATTTTAGTTTCTGCCTGTACATTTCAAATAAAAAATCTCTCTCAGAAAAAAAATGGTTTACGTGAGCTTCATTTTACTGAACACTTCCCAAAGCACAACGCCCATGCTAACAGAAATATTCAACGAATGCTTGGTTCCGAACTGCGGGATTTCCAACACAGCATCTGAACTTTGCACAACTTCCTCATCTACACCGAAAACTTCATTTCCAAACACAAATGCGTACTTCTTTCCTTCTTCGGGATGGAAATCATTAAGCATAACACTTTCATCGGCCTGCTCTACGGATATTATTTCCCAATCCCGTTCCTTAAGCTCCTTGATAGCATCCAGTGTGGTTGTACAGTGCTCCCAGGCCACCGATTCCTGTGCGCCAATGGCTGTTTTCTGAATATCGCGATGAGGCGGTGTGCCCGTAATGCCGCATAAATAAAGCTTCTCAATAAGAAATGCGTCTGCGGTACGAAAAGCAGAGCCTACATTATTCATGCTCCTTACGTTGTCCAGTACCACTGCAATCGGCGTCTTCATTTCACTTTTAAACTCTTCAACCGAGAGTCTTCCCAATTCCTCGTTCGATAACTTTCTCATATATTTTTTCCGTGCCGACTTGTTGTCCGTTAATCAAAATCAAATACCCGCAGAGCACATAAGTGTTTTAAATTTTCGAAAAGATTAAATCTGAAAAACTACCAATGTGCTGCTTTTTTGTAAATACCTGAACAGCGAGAAAATACGGCTCACTTTCCAAAAAATATCCAACGTCAAAACAAGCCCGATTTTCTTATTTACATTTTCAAATTTTTCTGCAAAATATAGAAGCCTTGGCATGCAAACCAAGGCTCTGGATTTATTCTTTTATTCATCTTCAGGCTTAAATTTATCCTCGACGCGAAGCTGCCCGAGATCAATCTCCTCATCTTCGTCTTCGTGATAAAAATCCTCAATGTGCTCCCAGGCGTCGCCCTTCCTGCGCTTGCCTGTATCAAAAACCAGCAGCAGAGAAGGCAGAACAACTAAATTGGTGATCATAGCCATCATCAGCGTTATGGATGTCAGCAAACCCAAAGCCTTGGTGCCGCCAAACTCTGAGAAAGTAAAGATTACAAAACCGAAAAACAGCACAATGGAAGTGTAAATCATGCTTGAGCCGGTTTCCTTTATGCTTTTAGAAATTGCAACCGGAACAAAGAAATTATTGGCAAAAAGCTCCTGCCGGTACTTGGCCAAATAATGAATCGAGTCATCAACGGCAATTCCGAAAGTGATGCTAAAGATCAAGGCCGTACTAGGTTTTAAAGGCACCCCAAAATAACCCATAAGCCCGGCAGTCATCAGCAGGGGAATCAGATTGGGAACCAGAGAAATAGCAATGATGCGAAACTTGCGGAACAATACCGCCATGATAAAGGCAATGATGCAGAAAGCCAGGATCATGCTCGTAATGAGATTGCCAATCAGGAAGTTATTGCCTTTTACAAACAACAGTGTCGTGCCCGTTGGCTTAACTGTTATGTTTCCTTTACCGAACAAGCGCTCAATTTCCGGCTGAATAGTGTCGTCAAGCAGCGACCCCAGCTCTTTCGAGCCCACGTCAGCTACCATGCAGCTTATGCGCATGTATCTGCCGGTAGAATCCACCAAAGACCTCAGCAGGTTTCTGCTCTGCTCACTGTCCTGTCCCTTCATATATTTCCCCAGATAATTGAACTGGCTGTTAGTGCGGGGAAGTTTATAATACTTCGGCTTGCCGTTGTAGTAGGTCTGGTTGGCAGCCTTGATCACTGATACCAATGAAATCGGCTCAGAAATCACCTGCTGACTGTCAAGAAACTGCTGGAACCTGTCAATTTTCTTAAGATTGCGCAAACGCTGCGCTCCTTTTGGTTTGCCGGTATCCACAATGAACTGCAAAGGCATCACTCCTCCGAAATTATCTTCAAAGAAATACATGTCTTTCTTTATCTTGCTGTTCTCCGGGATATCATCCACCATATACGATACAGCCTGAACTTTCGACAATCCAACTGCAGAAACAATAGCTACGGTAACAGCCGTAGCAAATACACGATAAGGGTGTCTGTGAACAGTCAAGTCCAGCCAATCCAGCAGTCCCACCAGTCCTTTGAATTCCAAATGTTTCAGCCGCTTGCCATGTGGAGTCGGCAAATAACTGAACAAAGCCGGAATCAGGATTATGCTCACAAAAAATGTCGCCAGAATGTTAATGCCCGCTACAATGCCGAATTCTTTCAGCAAAGTAATGCTGGTGAAAGCAAGCACGATAAATCCTGCCGCGGTAGTGAAATTGGTAATCAGCGTCACGACGCCAATTTTCCGAATTACCACGCTTAAGGCACGCGCCTTGTTGCCGTGTCTGGCTATCTCCTGGTGGTATTTGTTAAGAAGATAAATACTGTTTGGAATGCCGATAACGACAATAATAGGCGGAATCAATCCGGTGAGCATGGTTATTTTATAGCCGAACAACACCAAAGTTCCCATGCTCCAGACAACAATGATTACGATCAATATCATTGGCACGGCCACGGCATCCCATGACCTGAAGAAAACCCACAAAATCAAGGCAGTAACAAGCAGCGAAAGAACCAAAAACATTTTCAGTTCATTGCTGACACTTTTGGAAACGGTGGCCCGGATAAAAGGCAGTCCCGCGTAGTGCAATTCGACTCCCGTTGCGTCGGAAAACTGTTGTCCAGCCTTCTGGATGTCGTCCATAAGCCGGAAGCGTTCCTTGGAGTCAAGTACTCTTTTGTCGATCGACACCAGAATAGCCGTGGCTCCGTTTTTCTCATTCACCAGCTGGCTGGCATAAAGCTTCTGATTGAGCGCAGTCTGCAGCAAAGAATCCAGCGCCGGCTGGCTTTTCGGGAAATCTTTGAAGATCGGACGTATTTCAAATTTTCTTTCTTTGGCGTTTTTATGCGCCATAATTGTCCTAGGCAGCGAAAGCACCTGATTTACTCCATTTATCTGAACCAGCTCGTCGCTCAGCTGCTTGAATTTTCGAAATTTACTGAGCTGATAAACGCTGCTGTCCTTAATGGCAATTGCCAGGATGTTGCCGTCTTCTCCAAAGCGCTTCTTGGCATTTTCAAAGAATACCATTTCAGGGTCAGATTTCGGAACAACTCCCCCAAATTCAAAGCTCATCTCGACTTTCCGGGCATGATATCCCATAAAGCCAGTCAACAACACAATTCCAATAAGCCAAAAAAGCCTGTATTTCAGCACTGAGTGCGCTAATGTATTCCACATGATTGTCTAAACAATAATTCTTCTGATCCTTACAATAAAAATAAACACAGCCTGACGGCAACTTAAACACAGAACAACGCCCCTGTTCCCAAAAGAAAACTAAAGTGCGCCCAGTGTTTTGTTTTTCTACAACTTTTTGGCTTCATTCCAATACCTGTCCATCTCCGCCAGTGTCATTTCACTCAACACTTTGCCTTCTTCCTGCGCTCTTTTTTCCAAATGCTGAAATCGGTGAATAAATTTTTTATTGGTGCGCTCCAGGGCTTCCTCCGGATTTATGTCAATGAAACGGGCATAGTTGATCAGTGAAAACATCAGATCTCCGAATTCAGCCTGCGCTTTTCCCCGGTCAACCGACTGTTCGCCGCAGACATTAAACTCGGCCTTGAATTCCTGCATCTCCTCTTCAACTTTTTCCCATACCTGCTCTTTTTTTTCCCAGTCAAAGCCAACTCCGCGGGCCTTCTCCTGTATGCGCATAGCCTTCACCAGCGCCGGCAAAGATTTCGGAACCCCTCCCAATACCGAGCGGTTGCCCTTCTCTTTCAACTTAAGCTTTTCCCAGTTCTTCTTTACCTGCTCCTCGTCTTCGACATGCACATCGGAATAAATATGCGGGTGCCGGTAAACAAGCTTGTCACACACACTGTTCAGCGTATCCGCCACATCGAAAGCATTCTTCTCTTCCCCGATTTTGGCGTAGAACACCATGTGCAGCATCAGATCCCCCAACTCTTTTTTCACTTCCTCCAGGTCATTTTCCAGAATGGCATCCGACAGTTCGTAGGTTTCCTCGATAGTCAAGTGCCTGAGGCTTTCCAAGGTTTGTTTTTTGTCCCAAGGGCAGTTCATCCGCAGCTCGTCCATTATCGTCAGCAACCGGTCAAACGCCTTCAGCTTCTCCTCTCTCCGCTCGTCTGCGGGTGGTTGTATAATAGCCATAATTCCTCTGATGCGCTTACAAATATTCAAAATTCGAAGCTACTAGTTACTAACAAATCTTTTGATAATAAACTTTTGTTGAAGAAAATATTTATGAACAAAAGATGATGAGGACTATGCCATGCCGGCACTTATAAAGCTATAAGAAAAACTGTTGACCATGACATAAAAAGCAATCTTACGGGCAAGCCGAACGGGTAAGTATGCTTTTTTCAAATTTGTCTCTGATTTCAAACAAAAGAAATACAGCATATTGAAAAACTGTTAACAACAGCTTCCTTCACCCAAAAAATAAGGGACAGCCGTCCGTTTCCGCATCAGATTCTTTTTCGGACAGCCAGCATCGCTCAAATCACCGTCCGGCAAGCGGAATCGGCGCCTGCGAGACAGTCAAACTGTCTATCATCCTCAGCAGCTTTTTTTGCCCAAGTTCGCTCAAATGCCCATGATCAATGTAATTGTCAAGATCCTCCCGGAAGAAACTGTACTCCGGCGTATTAAAGTCTAAAACAAGGTCCTTTTCTGTGAAAAGAGAACGGGTTAGTTCCAAAAACTCTCTGTACTGCTCTTTTCTCCGCTCTTGGATAGGAGCCGGAAAAGGGTGGTAGTATGCAATTACCTGCACCTTTTTTTTTCTAAGCAGCACAAACAAGTCCTTCAGCCTCTGCAAAGCATCATCGTTTACAACCAGCGGAGCCAATGGCCTCTTAAGCTCCTTGCGGATGTAACTTTCAGGATCGTTCCGGTTAAGTCTTTTATTATAATCCTTGCGTCCGTTGGGGCCATAGAGTCCTTTGGGAAAAAGCTTGGGAAAGAGCTGGCTTTCAGTAAGAAACTGCACAAAATAATTCCGGAGCAGAGAGGTGCTGCCGTAAGCGCCGTAGTACTGCTTTGAACTGTAGACCTCATCTTCCCAGTTGAAACGGAAAATATAGGGATCTATGCAAAAAAGCACCGTCCGAAGCTTGCCGTTGCCAAGCGTATGTTCGGACAAAGTCGCCATTTCGGAAGCAGTTGCCCCCATCACGCTCAAATTGTAATACTTCCCGTTGCTGAGCAGCGCCGGATTCAGATTTGCCGAAAGCGAAGGACCGGCGATAATTCCGTCATAATCTTTCAGGTAGTTTTGAGCGATCAGGTATTTGCACAGCCGCTCGCTGGTATATATTTTTACTTCCTTGTTGAACCCGAACAATCCGTAATAATCCAGACGGTAATTCACTGCCGCGAACAAAACAACCACCCCTATAGAAATTCCGAAGCTGTTGATTAAGAATTTTTTTGCCCTCATTGCTCTCTTTTTATTGAACGCCTAATAAATTAAGTGTTTGAGTTTAAGAATTTCCACGGCTCATACAATATGCTAAAAATCGAAATACAAAAACTCGCTGCTCACCAGTGAATTCAGATACAACAAACCCGCAAGAGCGAGCCCAATATACTGCCACTGCTTTCTCGTGCTGGGCTGAAAGCGAAGATACAGCTCGTTGGTGTTAGGCCCGAACAGCAGCAATATCCCGACAAGGTAGACTGGTATGGAGTAAAACTGGTTAAAAACGGAAAATCCTCCCTCGCTTCGGGCGTGAAACGTAAACATAGAACCCAGCACTGACCATGCCTTTTGGAAAGTTTCTGCCCGGAAAAACACCCATGCTAAATGAGCAAAAAAGAATGTCAGACAGATGCTTGCAGCCTTGGGCAGTTCCCAGCGGGTCCTTTGCCATAATCTGTGCACAATAAGCCCGACGCCGTGCATCATTCCCCAAATGACAAAAGTCCATCCGGCGCCGTGCCAAATGCCTCCGATCAGGAAAGTCAAAAACAGATTCAGCATTGTAGTGTATTCTCCGGCTCGGTTCCCGCCAAGCGGGATGTACACGTAATCCTTAAGAAAACGGCTCAGGGTCATGTGCCATCGCCTCCAAAAATCCTGAATGCTCGTGGCTTTATAAGGCGAATTAAAATTGAACGGAATGTTGATATTGAACATTTTGCCGATTCCTATGGCCATATCGGAATAGCCGCTGAAGTCGAAATACAGCTGAAAGGTATACGCCAGGGTGGTGATCCATGCGTCAGCCGTCGAAAGCCGGCCGTCAAATCCATATCCTGAATTGGCCAGTATTGCAAAAGAGTCGGCAATTATGATTTTTTTGCAAAGACCCATCAAAAAGAGGTATGAACCTTTTGCGACATTGTCCGAACTGATTCGGTCGTTTTTGGTGTCGGCAAACTGGGGCATCATCTCTTTGTGATGGACAATAGGACCTGCAATCAGCTGCGGAAAAAAAGACACAAACAGGCTGTAGTTGAAGAAGTCATACTCGTGGGTAAGTCCTTTGTAACTATCCACCAAATAAGCAATCTGCTGAAAAGTGAAAAAACTGATGGCCAGCGGCAAAGCAACCTGTAGGAGCGGAACAGGATCTTCCATGAAGATGTTAATGTTCTCCAGCACAAAGTCCGTGTACTTAAAAACCCCCAAAAGCAGCACATTGCATATTACCCCGGCAGTCAGCCAAGATTTTCCCGCGGCAGTGCCTCTCAGCCTGCTGATTTGCCGGGCAATGGTATAGTTAAAAAGAATACTTCCTACTAACAGAATCAAATAATCGGGAAGCCAATAGGCATAAAAGAAGAAGGAGGCAGACAACAGAAAAATCTTTCCCGCACGCACCGAGTAAATGCGGTTTAGTCCAAAATAAACTAAAAACACTAAAGGAAGAAAGACAAAAATAAAAGGCAGCGAATTAAAGAGCATTCACAAAAAGTCGTTAATGCAGAATGCTTGAAGCCAAACTCAAACCATCTGCAAAATCAAAATAAAACCATAACCTGCAAGCACACACAGGTCAAGTGTTTATACATCAACTCATTGCAAAGTCCCGAAAAAGAATAGGCATTTCAATAATCTTCAGGGAAAAACTTCCCATAAACGTATTATTTATTGAAAAAGAAAAAGAGACAAGCTTTTAAAACTGTTCGTGTATGCTTAGAATTGCCAGACGAACCGATCCAAATTTTTCCAGCTTTTCCTTCGCTTCAGAATATGACAGCCCTGTTTCCTCCATTATCATGCGTACGCCTCTTTCAACAAGCTTTCGGTTGCTCAGCTGCATGTCCACCATTTTGTTGCCTTTCACATGGCCAAGCTTTATCATAGCCGAAGTCGTAATCATATTAAGGACAAGCTTCTGGGCCGTACCGGCCTTCATACGGGTGCTTCCCGTAACAAACTCAGGTCCGAGCGAAAGCTCGATCGGGAAATCGGCGTGGCGGGCTACCAAACTGCCCGAATTGCAGACAATACAGCCGGTAGAAATTCCATTTTCCCTAGCTTTTTTTAAGCCGCCTGCCACATAAGGCGTCCGGCCGGAAGCCGCAATGCCGACAACAAAATCCCGGGAACTAATATGATGTTTTTCCAAATCTTTCCAGCACTGAAACTCGTCGTCTTCGGCGTTTTCCACAGCTTTCCGAATAGCCCCGTCGCCTCCGGCTATTAGGCCGATAACCCGGTTGTGAGCCACGCCAAAAGTCGGCGGGCATTCCGAAGCGTCAACGATGCCGAGACGCCCGCTGGTTCCGGCCCCGACGTAGAAAAGCCTTCCTCCGTCTTTAAGCTTCGTGACAAGCTCGCATACCAGCACCTCGATTTCCGGGATAGCTTTGGCCACTTGCTGCGGGACAGTATGATCTTCGCGGTTGATATTGGTCAAGAGTTCCCTGACCGACATGTGCTCCAGCCCATCGTAAAGTGACGAGGATTCTGTAGTCGAACTCATTGCTTTACCGACTCTAAGAACCCGTGGTATTCCTCCAGGCCGTCAACCGGTGAGCGCACAATCTTTCCTGTCTCAATCCCATACTCTTGGGCTGCCTGTTTCAGCTGATCGGAAAAATAGTAGGAAACTGAACCCGAAAAATGAACCGGTCTGCCGGCCTCAAAGAAGTTTGAATCTGAAAAGTGGAGCTCAAAAAAACGGCGGAAATTCTTCAGAACCAGCTTTTGCACGGACTGGTGCTCAATATTCTGTTTCAAAAAAGGAGAAAAACCTGCTATATAATGATTTGGAAAACGGGCTTGATAAACCTTTTGAATGAGTTCTTTGTGGGTAAGTGAAAAAGATTCCTGAAAAAGCCTCTGGATATCAGCAGTCAGCTCATCGTTAAGGTAAGCGCAAATCAGAGACTTGCCCAAAGACAGCCCGCTGCCCTCATCTCCCAGAATATAGCCAAGCCCTCCCTTTTTCTTTGCTATTGTTTCACCGTCATAAAAACATACGTTCGAACCTGTGCCCAGAATACCCACATAGCCTTTCTGCCTGCCCAGCAGACCGCGCGCGGCCCCAATCAAATCGCTGGACACAAAAACAGACGCCTGACTGAACAGCTCGGACAAACAGGTCTCCATGAGTTCCTTACCAGCGCCCACGCAACCAGAACCGTAAAAATGAACATGATGGATTCCCTGACAAATAGGCGTTAGTTCAGTAAGCACCTGCCGGATCTCCTGCGGACTGTTTACATTCGGATTCAAGCCCTTGGTTTTTATTTCCGCGAGCCGCTGCCCTTTCTGATACACTCTCCAGACAGTTTTTGACGCCCCTCCGTCAGCTATCACTTGCATAATTGATTGGTTTGAAATCTTTTGTATCTCAGCAATATTTATCCTCAGCTACATATCTCTGCCCCCTTATTCAAAAATACGTAAATAATAATCGTCCATCCAAGAGGATTTCAAATTTTCATTGAAGCCTTTTGAAAGGGGACAAAGTCCACTTCCGTTTTTGTGCTTTAGCTCATGATAAATTATTCATTGCTCCCTAAAATGTTCCACGGAGCCAACCTGTGAATATCTTTAAATTAACAAAAAAGTTTTCCACACCACTTATCCACACTGTGGATAAAAGCTACCGATTATTTAAACATTCTATGCGGTGACCTGAAATAATATACCTATTAGCTATACTTTACCCCTATTGTTTTTACCTCATTTTAAAAAAAATTAAGACATGTCAATTTATCCACATAGTTTATCCACAGTGTGGATAAACCAACAAAGCACTGTGGATATCCTGTTGAAAACTTCGTGGAACACCTACATTTAATAACGCCTCAAACAACCCAACTTAGTAAAAAAAGTGACCTGAGTCATAATAGAGAGGTGTTTTTCAAAAAAATCGACAATTGCACAAAAAAGGCTCGCTGTCCAGATTTTTGATTTCTTTCACAGAAATTCAAACATACTAACACAAGCCACTAATTAAGCTTTTCATATTTTTTGTTATAATTTTCATTATTTTACACCCCTATTTTGTCACCCTCTTTAAGCGGAACATGAACAAAAGAAACCAAATCAAACAAGCTGCCATGAAACTGTTTGTGCTGCACGGAATTCAACAGACTTCCATGTCAATAATAGCCCGGGAAGCCAAGACCGGCATGGGAGCCATTTACAATTATTTCAGCAGCAAAGAAGAGCTAATCAACGCAATTTTTCTGGAAATCAAACAGGACGAAGCCCGGTTCATCTATGAAGGCTACGAGGAGAACGGCACCGTAAAAGAACGCTTCGACCACCTCCACACCCGCATGGTGCACTATTACCTCGACCACCCCGTCAGATTTGACTTCATCAATGCATATTATTTTTCTCCGGTAATCCGAAAGGAAGTGAAAATTGAAAACCGCAGGCTGCTAAACCGCCTCTACCGCGTTTTTTCTGACGGTATGAAGCGCATGGTAATCAAACGACTGCCTGAAGACGAACTAATGACGGTAATGATAGGGACTCTAAGCGGATTTCTGGGCTGGAAACGCCTGCTGCAAGAAGAAATAGACCAAAAGAAAATCAACCACCTGACGCTAATGACTTGGGATGCCCTAAGAATATAATTTTTCAAAAAAACATGCGCGCAGGAATAAATCTGCATTTTATGCTCGAACAAACAGAAAAACAGCATTTTCAGCCTAAGTCCAAAATATTTTTTTTGCTCAAAAAAAGCATCGGGAATTTCATGCAATGAAAGAGTAAACTGAAGCCGAGACTAGCCAAGATATATCAACTTGAGAAAATTTGCTCATCTGTTATATCAGAAGTTCAAAGAAAAAAACTACTCTTCCTCATCCTTCGAAATTTCCATGCGTACGGTATCAATTCTGTTCTCATCCATTTTCTCGACAATAAACCGGTACCGGCCTATAGCGATCTCGTCCTTCAGCCGCGGAATCTCACCGGTCTGAGAAAGAATCAGCCCGCCCAGCGTATCATAGTCTCCCTCCGGCAGCATCCAATCATACCGCTCATTGAGGTTGTCGATCTCGTGACGGGCACTGAGCAGAAACGTATGCTCATCAATCTGGTATTCAGTCCAGTCTTCCTGGTCGTGCTCATCCTGAATATCTCCGAATATCTCCTCCATCACGTCCTCTATGGTAACAAGCCCGGCTGTGCCGCCATACTCATCAAGAACGAGCGCGATACTCTTTCGGTCGTTCATAAACTTAAGCAGCAACTCGCTGGCCAGCTTAGTCTCTGTCACAAAAGTTATAGGCTGAATGATCTCTTTGATGCGCTGCGGACGCTCAAACAGAGAAGTCGAGTGGCAGTAGCCAATGATATCATCAATACTGTCTTTGTAAACCAGCACCTTGGAATGTCCTGAACCTGTAAAGGCTTCAGCCAGCTCTTCTATCGTATCATTCAGCTCTACCGAAACAATGTCCGTTCGCGGAATCATGCATTCCCTCACCAGCGTTTTTTTAAACTCCAGTGCATTGCTGAATATTTTTGTATCCACCTCGGAGTCCTCATTATGGGAGGCCTCGCTTAAACGATTGCGAATATAATTATTCAGATCAGTGCGTCCGAAAATCGGCTTGTCTTCAGAATAATCCAGCTTCATTATATTTACAATCACCCACTTAGAAAGCTCCATTACTATCCTGACAGCAGGAGCCAGCAGAAAATATATTACTGACATTGGAATTGCGAAAGCAAGCAATGAGCGGTTAGGGTTGAGTAAAAAAAGGCTTTTGGGCGTGAATTCCGCAGTAAACAGCACTATAATCGTTGAAAGGGTGGTTTGCACCAGCAAAAACAACACTTCATTTTCAGGGGGGATCAGCTGCCAGCTGGAGTTCAGCATCTCCACCATATTTGCCATAAAAATTCCGTACACCACCAAGGCAAGCGTGTTTCCGATCAGCGTGGTTCCAATAAACTTTGAACTGTTATTGTAAAACCGCATAATGATCTTTGCCGAATAACTACCCTTATTCCGCTCAAGCTCCATTGCGAGCTTGTCTGATGAAATAAAGGCGATCTCCACTCCCGAAAAAAGAGCCGAAAACATCAGGCTCAGAAGAATCATAAACAGTGTGCTGTCAACTTCGTGCATGGCTTGGACTCTTAGCGTCTATACTCCGCTTTATTATTATTCTTGTTTTCCTTGAAAAGACGGTACCGGTTTTTCCATTGTCGAATCCTTTTCTTCAAGACTTTCTTCGTCAAAATCGATTTTTTCGATCTGATCCAAATACTCAGCATCGGATAAATCTTCCGAAGCATCCAACTCATAAGCAAGCAACTTCGATTCTTTGGTAGTAAGCGTAAAGAGAATACCGTTGTAAATGCGCTTCTTTTTACGGTCCCAAAACAGTTCTTCGGTCTCCAATAATCCTTGCTCTTTATTGTCTACCCGCACATCTCCCACGGCGTGGTAAAGTTTTTTCTTTTGGTCCAGATAAGCAGAGTCCGCACTGATGATGGTTTTGACATTGCCTAGGGTGTCCCACTCTTCAATCATAATTCCATCAGGATAGGCTTTGTCGTTGTTAGCAAAAGTAAGCTCGGTTTTGGCCCGGGCTCTCCCGACAATGCGCCCGTTCTCGCTGCGCAGCAAGTCCATGTTTTTTACCACCATTACAGGACCCTCATAAGCCGGAGGCAGCTTTTTTCTATTTCTCTCAGTACAGGCAAATAACATAAAGCTCAGGAACAGCCCAAGGAAAGCCCTGACAAGATAAAAAGAAGTGCGATGCATAATCTGCTTATTCAATGGTTGCTTAGGTTCGGAATGTTCCATTATACATATTTTTTGCAAAAAAAGAAAACGGCCAACACCAAGTATTGACCGCTTCACATATGTTTTATCTCGTTAAGTACCGAACGTTGTACAAAACGTTATGGTCTTTTCTCCAGCTTCACAGTTTCGTTGACCCAGCATCCGATATGAATCGGGTCGCCCACTTTTTTATTCTTCTCAAAGATCTCCACGGCTGACGGAAACTGCTCTTTGCATTTAGCCATCATTTTCGTGTTTCCAGCCTTCTTGAACTTGTAGTATGCAGCGATATAGATTGCACGGTCCTGAACGATATCCCGGCCGCCTTTGCATTCTTTGTAAGAACCCAAATACATGTTTCCAATCAGAGTGAATCCGTTTTTTTTCAATTCTGAGTTCAGCTTCATGGCCTCGTAGATAGTAGCACGCGCTTTGGCTTTCATTCCCTGCTCGCGGTACACCTCCGCCTTATACAGAATCGCCTGTCCTTTTTTCGCATCGTCAGTGGCCAGTTCAATAGCCTCGTCAATATAAGGAAGTGCTTCCTGGCTTCTACCGGCTGACAGCAATTGCTTTGCAATCGTGTTTGCCATTCCGAAAGTAGGAGCGTGTTTATGGCGAAGCTGAAGCGCCTTCAGGAAATATGGTTCTTTTGTACATCCCGCCTGAATCGACAAGCTCACGATGTACTCAGCCGTCTTCAGATCCTCAGGGTTTTCCTCAAACTTAGGCACGAAGCTTTTCTGGATAAACTCACAATCAATCTTCACCAAACCGTTCAGGAGCTTGTTTACATTCATTTCTGCTCTGGCAAGTGCTGCAGCTCTTCGCTCAGAAGCGCTTTCTTTCTGAGTTTCAAAGGCCGCCATAATCTTACCGTAAACATCAAAGACTTGCTCTTCTGTGTATTCTACCTTGTTTTTTCGCTTGTTCAGATAATACATCTGAATCCATCCCGTCAATAAAGTAGGGCTTGTTTTTTCCTTTTTGCTCTTATAAGCTTCCTCAATAAGACCAAGAATAAAATCGATTTTTTCCGGATCGCCTTTATAGAAACTGTAAGCATCCAGCGCCTTGTATCCAATCACTTTATTCGGTTCGCCGAAAAACTCCATTCGCTGGTCATAAAGCTTCATCACTTGCTCCTGATATTTGGCTTTGGTGACGTCATCAGTTACTTTCTTAGCCAAATTCTTGTACATCTTTACTCCATTGATATAGAGCGACTTGTTAAGATTAGGAGCGTTCTCATAAAGCCAACCAAATGGATTCAAGGCATCGTCATAATTTTTCGCCTTGATGTCATCAGTAAGGAGCACCCAATTTTCCTTTGCTTTTGCCGTGTCTGCCGGCCACTTCCATTTCGATTGTGCCATTGCCCCTTGGGTTAGGATCAACGCCAACATAAGGGAAAGTATTCTTAACATATATAGTTTTGTTTATAGTTTTTCCTCCAACAAATGAGCTGGAATTTGTATGTTCAGTTAATTAAATTTTAAAAGAAAAAAGATTATATTTTAAAAACAAAAAAAGACCACATAAATTGTGAGTCTTCTTTTATTATTAACAAATTTTTAACAGGACAGCCAATTATTTACGAATCCTTATAGTCGTTGTAATATTGATCCAGCAGTTGACTTTAATAGGGTCTCCTGCGTACTTGTTTTCGGTAAATGCAGTTTCTACAGTCGGGAACTGTTGCTTGGCCAAAGCCATTCCTTTTTTATCTCCCGCTTTCTGAAACATGTCATATGCCGCAAAGAACACTGCCCGGTCATCCAACTGGCTAGCCCCTTTTTTGCAAAGTTTATACGAATTATAGTACAGATTGCCAACAAAACTGTAAGCCTCTTTTCGGCCCGGATCAAACTTGAGCGCCATAAACGCCTGCTCCCTGGCCTTTGCGTTAAGCGTCTTTTGCTGGTAAAGCGCAGCCTTCAGCATCAGTATATCCGCCTTGTCTTCATTATCCTTCGCCCTGTTGAACGCATCATCCAGATACTGCTTGGCATCGTCGTAGTCTTTGCGAGCCAACAAGTCTTTTCCTATAGTTTTAGCCAAGAAAAAAGACGGACTGTGCTTGTAAACAACCCTCGCCGCCTGCACAAACACATCAAGCTTGAAACACTTCAGCTTAATGGAAAGCTTGTATATGTTTTCGGCTGTCTGCAAGTCATCAGGATTGGCCCTGAGCCTCGGCGCCAGTTTTTCAGCCACATAGGCGCAGTCAATATCCACTGTGCGTTCAAAAATCCGACTGATGTTCTTCCTCAGCAAATCATAGCTTTTTAAGCTTTTCCCCGCTTTTTTCGCTGCCTTCTCCTGGTTGTCCAGAATCGAAACGATTTGGTCGTAAAGATCGACCACCTGCAAGTCAGTTAGAGCACCTCCTGCCTTTTTGTAGCGGGATATCACATCCATATACCCCTGCAGATTGACTTTGGACACCTTGTTTCCGTTCAGCGCAAAAGCTCTGGTCATGAGCTTGTACAGCATTTGGTACTTTTTGGGATCTTTTCGATAAAACTTGTAGGCGTCAATGGCTTTTCGGTTGAGCACATAGGCTTCCTGGCCGAAATACTGAATACGCTGATCGTAAAGCAACATAACGGAATCCTGCAGAGCGGCTTTCTGTGCAGGGTCCTGCTCTTGATCAGCCAAGTTTTCATAAATCTTCACTCCGTTGATATACAAAGACTTGTTTAGATCGGGAGCATTTTGAATCAGCCACACAAACGGCGCGCGCGCCGCCCGATAGTTGTTTTGAGAACAATAGTCGGAATACAGGGCGTTGTACTCGATGGCTTTTTCTTTCTTCAATGAATCGTTCGGCCAATTCCAGCCTGGCTGTGACGCCGCCTCTTGCAAAGAAAAAACACTCAGTAAGAGAAAAAGAACAAAAGGCACAACTTTCCTCACTTTTTGGACTGTTTGCATAATCTGTCAATTAAGGCTTGCTTATATGAAGCACAACCAAAGCGGGATTCTATTGTCCTAAGAAAAGAAAGCTATTCCAAAATGTCAATTAAAAAGGTAAATAAACTAAGTGTTTAGTCATATTTTCTTTTTATAAACCAGCTAGGATCACCGAATGTGACGCCCAGTTTCAGTTGAAAATACGTTTCTTTGTAAGTGTCATTGCTCAGCGTACCTCGCTGTCCGAAGATGAAGGCAAAGTCCAGCGACGAATATTTGATAGGCATGCTGAAACCTGCAGTCGCTCCCCAGTCGTCGATTTTTGTTCCGCTGACCACGTAAGGTGTCTGCTCATAGAAAGTTCCCAACCGATACGTTACCCGGCTCAAATAATTTTTAATAGAAGAATAATCAGGAGTATACTCCCCTCCAAGTGCAACCCGGAAGCTTTTGCCAAGAAAATCCTCGTCATCGGTTATAGGGTTCTCGTATTTAGACCAATCAGACATTGAAAAATCCGCACCGACTTTCCATTTTACAGGATTCATGAAAGAGATCCCCAAGCTCAACTCCCCGGGAAATTTCAGTGTATAATCGTTGTCACTGACATCTTTTTCGATATTTATCTGTGAATCTTCGCTTTGCTTGTATCGGCGTTCCAGCTTATGAACAGACTGCGCACCCAGGTTTCCTCCTATTTTGTAAACTGCGCCCGCATGCATTAGCAAATGTTCATTCAGGGTATAAAGATAAGAAGCGCCAAAATCCAGCTTAAACTGGCGGAAAATAATGTCTTCTGTATAAGCCGAAGCAAACTGGGGAGCTATCGCCTTGTTTTGTTCATGAGTGTTGGAAGAAGCGCCTAATGTATCAACCAGCACATTGACCTCGTCCCGGTTAATCGTCCCAAAATACAGGTTTCCGGTTACCCCAATATTTAAGCCTTTAAAAATTCTAGCCCCTAAAGCCAGGTACGCTCTGTTTATTCCACCGGATCCTGTCATCTCTCTGTACATTTTTACCGAAGTAAACTGTCCGGTCGGCATTCCGTTTTGGCTCACCTGGGCAATCTTGTGTTCTTCCTTTTTGCTGTAGTCAACCAAACTGTAAGGCTTTAAGCCGATTGCCATTGTTACTTTTTTTCTGACAACTGGAAATGCCAGCCCCAAATAGGCTAAATTGGCATCGGAATTTGAGACTTCCACATTCTGTCCCAACAACCCTTTGCCTTCAATAGTTCTGGATTCATAGACGGCTCCTACCTGAAAAGTTGTGTGCGTATTGTAGGGCAACAAAGCCGGATTGGCGTCGTTTATGGTATTTAGTCTAGGAGTTGCAACACCGATTCCTCCCATTCCGCTGTTCACTGCATTAGGAGTGCCATAGAGGGTTCCCAGCCCTATGGATGAATAAGGCGATTTCACATCCTGCGCATAAAGATTAGCACAACCAATGCTAATGATCAAAAAAGTTAGTAGTCTTCTCAACATTATATCTCAGTATTGCATTTAAACCTTTCAAAACCAGTTCGGGCTCTTCAAATACTCCCTTCAGGTGCTGTCTGTTTATTCGATAAGAATCCCCACCGCAAAGAAAGACTTTCAAATCTCCGAATTTTTTACGGTATTCTCTAATAAAGCCCTCGATTTCTAGCTGAATTCCTTGACAAACACCGCTTAATATAGACTCTTCGGTGGTTTTGCCAATAAGCACAGGATCGGGCACAGGCTCTACAAAAGGCAGTTTTTCCGTAAAACTGTTCAAACTTTTCAGACGCATACGAAAGCCGGGCGAAATGCCGCCCCCGTGATACACGCCTGCCGAATCGATGAAATCGTAGGTGATGCAGGTGCCCAAGTCAATAGCCAGCGACGCGCACCCGGGATTAAGATCCCAAACGCCTGCCGCCGCCGCAATGCGGTCCGCGCCCAGCGTATGCGGCGTATGATAATCTATTTCAATGGGCAAAACGGTCTCAGCACTCATCGTCATGCTATAAACATTCGGGGAAAGCTGCCTGCATACTTCCCGAAGGTCCCGGGACACAGAAGACAAAAGCACAGCATCAGGTTTTGCCTTATTGATCCGAGAAGCAATTTCCTCAAAAGTCGCCGCTTCACTCGCTTTTAGCTGAGTTCCCTCGAAGAATCCCAACTTGGCGCGGGTGTTTCCAATATCTACACACACATTCATCTAAAAATACCTGTTGTAAAAACGCCCTATTTTTTTAAATAGTATGAAAGAAGATGTTTCTGCCAAAAATAAAAAAAAAACTGTGCCGGGGAAACGTAAATGCACGTTTACAAATGCAGAATAAATGTTTTAGTTATTTATGGCAGTCGTTGCCTAACACCTGTCGACAGCAGTCACAAACGTATTCAGGAGAAGCTTCTGTTTAGTTGCAGTTGACAATCTCGGTACCGTTTTCTGTGCGGAGCTGCGGGCTAAGGTAGGGAATGCCCAGGTTCAGTCCTCTGAGGATAAAAAGGACTCCTATAGTAAAAACAAATGCGGGAACGGCTTTAAGGATTTTTTGGCGAAAATTAATAGAAACCATTTTTCCTGCGGCGCCTACAAACAACATCATAGGAACGGTGCCTGCTCCGAAAGCGCCCATATATACGGCTCCCTGAATCATTTCGCCCGTGGCCAACGCTCCGGCGAGCGCCACATAGACCAAACCGCAAGGCAGCAGTCCGTTCAAAAGCCCCATCACAAAATGTGCGTCTGTTGTGCGCTTTTTCAATATTACTCCCATTTTCTTCTTCAGCCACTGGTTGAGCAAAAAAACCGGTCGGATTTGTTCTGCACGCTGTACAAGCGACTTGGGCAGCAGCAGAAACAACAACATAAGCACACCAGTTGCTACGCTCAGATACTGCTGCGTGCCGGCAAACGAAAAGCCTTTTCCCAGCATTCCCAGCACCAAACCCAAAAGCATATAGGTAACAACCCGCCCTGAATTGTAAACTAGAGTGGCCCGCAGAACATTCGGAAAGGTTCGGTTCCGAACAGGCAAAGCCAAAGCCAATGGCCCGCACATACCCACACAGTGCAAACTGCCCATTAAGCCTATTAAAAAAGCGGCGGAATAAATAATCATAAGCGCTTCATTCTAATTCAGGTGCCGAAATTTTATTAAATCGAAAGTAAACATGATTACAGGAACAGACTACCTTCCTTGTAGTATTCCTCATCATTCGACTTCCACTTCGCTTTAATTTTCCAGAGTCCGGCTTTGAGTTTTTTCAGCTCCAAAACCTGCTCAGCCGATGAACCGTCCATGACAAAAAGAATATCAGCTTTGGCGTTGTCCGGACGAAACAATTTCAGCTCTCCGGAAAGCCCCTGAGTATGGTGTTTCTTTGCGTATTTCAGCGTAAGCTGTCTGCTGTCAGCATCATATTTCCACTCGAGGCGATTTTCTTCTTTATTGGCATTCCGAATGCGCTCAATCTGATCCTGATAACGGATTTCCTCCTGATAATAGTCTTTCTCCACCAAAGATACATCCTGCCGCATGGCCCAGAAAACCATTGTCAGAATGAAAACCACAAAGAATGCGTAAGCGGCGATAATTCCTTTTCCCCAATTCATTGTTTTGACATTAGATTAGCGATTTGAGCGACAAAGCTTTTCGCCAATGTTTTCTGACCCATCGGCGAAAATACAATTAACTACATAGCCGGTCCCAGAAATTTGGTTTTGAGCGTTTGTATTTGCTTCCCGTTTTCGAATACACCCAGCCTCACAACGGTAGTCATTTTCTTGATCTCTCCTGGCGGAATGTCTATGAAATAAATCACATCGAGCAGCTCGTTGGCTTTTACATGAAGCGGCTGATCACCCACCCGCTTAAGCCGCGCATACGGCATGTCCAGAATTCTGAACTCAAGATCAATATCATCAAAAGTTTTGTTAACGAACTGCACATTGTACAGGTTGCTGATGTTTCCGTTTTCCTGTTTGTGGTACAGCTTGCCCGGCACTCTGAGTATGGTAGTTTCCACATCGCTCCGCGTAAGCAGGAAAAAAGTGAGCAATCCAACAATGAGCGTCAACACTACCGTATACGCACGCTTCCGGGCGGTAAATATCTTCTGCGTTCCTTTCTCTATGCTGTCATACGAGGCGTACCGAATCAGTCCTTCGGGCTTGTCAACTTTCTTCATCACATAGTCGCAGGCATCCATGCAGGCCGTGCAGTTTACGCATTCGAGCTGCGTACCGTTCCGGATGTCGATACCTGTCGGACACACATGCACGCACAAGTTGCAGTCTATGCAGTCCCCAAGATCAGAGCGGTCCTGGTTCTTTTTAACTTTTCCCCGCTTTTCGCCGCGCACCCAGTCGTACATAACTGCGATTGTTTCCTTCACCACGAATACTCCCTGCAGGCGACCGTACGGACAAACAGCAATACAAGCCTGCTCTCTGAAGTAGGAGAACACCCAGTAGAATATCACGGTGAAGACCATAAGGGCGATAAATCCAGAAAGATGCTCCGACGGAGGCTGCCGTATAAGTTCCAGCGTTCTGTCAATCCCAATTAAATATGACATCAGCATATGTGATATCAGAAAAGAAATCATCAGAAATATGCTGTGCTTCAGTCCTTTCTTGTAGACTTTTTCTGAATTCCACGGAGCTTTGTCCAGTTTCTTCTGTTTATTGGCGTCTCCTTCTATCCAGTATTCTATGCGCCGGAAGACCATTTCCATGAAAATCGTCTGAGGGCACACCCATCCACAGAAGATACGGCCGAAAGAAACCGTAAACAGCACAATGAAAACGACAAAAGCGATGAATCCCAGGGCAAGGAGATAAAAATCCTGCGGCCAAAAAGGCACGCCGAAAAGTATGAACTTGCGTTCAAACAGATTAAAAAGAAAAAACGGGTGGCCGTCGATTTTAATAAATGGAACCGCAAACAAGATCGCCATAAGGATGTACGTCACAAACTCGCGCCCCTTCAAATACTTCCCTCTTGTCGGCTTTTTGGGATAAACCCACACTCGTCTGCCGTCTTCATCTACAGTGGAGATAGAATCTCTGAATTCCTGGTCTACTTCGTATAGTTTATCGGTCTCCGCACCCATACTATAAGACTGTTTAAGGTAAAAGTGTAGTTGCTTTGTATTTTGGAAGAAAGAAAAGGAGGAGGCAAGTAGAGCAAAGCCTTCCTTACCTCCTTGTTCCCATCACCAAAACTATCTTTTATTGATTTTATTGCTTCCTGAACACGCTGCTATTCAACCAAAGTTCCCTCCGGCGCCTTTCCGTTGGCCGGATTGGTGCCCTGCATCGTCAGAATAAAACTCGCCACATCGCGCATTTGGTTCGGGCTCAGCTTTGTTTGCCAAGGAATCATCCCTTTGGCAGGAACACCCACTTTGATGGTTTTAAAGATTTCCTTAATGCTGCCGCCGTGTATCCAATACTTATCTGTTAGGTTGGGGCCTATCGTTCCTTCTCCCGCCGCGCCATGACAGGCTTTACAATTGGCAATGTATATTTCTTCTCCAGAAGCCAGCACCGCTGCATCATCAGAGAACTCCACCGTATTTTCATCAATTGTATTGCGCGCCTCCATTTCGGCTTTGGCCTTATCCATAGCCATGTTATATTCCTGCTCCTGCGTAGGGAATATTTCCATGATAGTGTAAGTAGCTATATAGAATACCGCAAAGGCAATGGTTACGTAAAACAAACCCGTCCACCATGGCGGCAGGTGATTGTCCAGCTCCTTGATGCCGTCATAGTTGTGGTCCAGCATAATGTCGGCCTCTTTCTCGATCGGCACAGCCTTGGTAAGACTCTGCTTGATTTGCCCCCAAAACGTGGGCGCCGGAGCCAGCTCAACACCTTTAGCTTCAGCCTCTTTTTCTCGCTCTTTTCTCAGCAGCAGTGAAGTGACCCTGTAAGTGAACAGTACGGCAACAAGCACCAGGAACGATACCAGCGTGGTCAGCCCCAGAATGGACAAGATCAGAATTTCATTGTCGCTCATGCTCTCGCTCTGGGCCAGCAGACCTGAAACCGGGAGGATGGCCGCGAATAGCATCAGATACACTTGTATATATTTTCGGATGTAAGACATATCTTTTTGGGTATTTGATTTTTCATGAATTGAAAACCTGAGAGTGAGTGTCATCCTGCTCGTCTTCAAGCGGCAGATTTTTCATACTCGAAACATAATGATCGGAGATCTTATACAGCCAAATTCCCAAGCCTATAAAAAAACCTACGAAGATGATCAAAGAAATCACCGGTCCGATTTCGACTCCCTCAATTTGTTCAAAATAATGCTTAAACATAATTTAATGATTTAAACTGGATAAGACAGGGGCAAAGCCCCCTTGTCTTATTGATTATCGGTGATATCTTTTCCGAGGCGCTGCAGATAAGCAATCAAGGCAATGATTTCCTTATTCTTGCTTACTCGATAGCCCTCAGCCTCAAGTTCCTGGACAATTTCTCCAGCCTGCTGATCAAGCAATTGCTCAGCATTAGCCACTTCTTCGTCAGTATAAGGAACACCAAAGGTTTCTTTCATCAGATGCAACTTGGCCTGCGTTGTCGACTGATCAATCTCCTGCTCATACAACCAAGGATACGGAGGCATAATTGACCCTTCCGAAGTGGTTGTCGGATCGTACATGTGCCGGAAATGCCAGGAGTGCGACTTGCGGTTCTGTGGTGCTCCTTCGCGCTGCAAGTCCGGCCCCGTGCGTTTGGATCCCCATAAAAACGGATGATCATAAACAAACTCGCCCGCCTTTGAGTATTCGCCGTAGCGCTCGGTTTCGAACCGCAGCGGACGAACCATTTGCGAGTGACAGGACACACAACCCTCACGTATATAAATATCACGTCCCTGGAGCTCCAGCGCCGTATACGGCTTCACTTCGGAGATGGTAGGAATATTTTCTTTAACCATAAGAGTAGGAAGAATTTCGAAGGCACTTCCCACAGCAATTGCCACAAACGTAAGCACGGTAAACACCAAGGCTTTTCGTTCCAGTCCTGTGTGTACAGGCTCGTTTTTAGGCACCTGATAGTTTTTGACAAGGGCAGGGGCCTGCGCTTCCTCGTTCGCAACAAAAGTTCCCCGCTTAGCTGTTTTAATAAGGTTGTAGATCATGATAATCGTACCGGTCAGATATAGAAGACCGCCAATGGCACGAAGCATGTACATCGGAAGAATTTTCGTAACAGTCTGCAAGAAGTTTCCGTACTGCAGCAAGCCGTCTTGAGTAAACTCCTGCCACATCAGCCCCTGGGTGAACCCGGATACGTACAGCGGCAGAGCATAAAAAATAATTCCCAGCGTGCCGATCCAGAAGTGGATATTGGCCAGCTTGATCGAGTATAGCTTTGTCTTCCACATTTTCGGCACCATCCAGTACAGCATTCCAAAAGCCAAAAAGCCGTTCCAGCCCAGTCCGCCGATATGCACGTGGCCGATTACCCAGTCGGTGTAGTGTGCCAAAGCATTTACATTTTTCAGAGACATCATCGGCCCTTCAAAAGTAGCCATACCGTAAGCCGTTACAGCTACCACCATGAATTTCAGCACCGGATTTTCACGAACACTGTCCCACGCTCCGCGAAGCGTAAGCAAACCGTTGAGCATACCTCCCCAGGACGGAGCAATAAGCATAACAGAGAATACAGTTCCCAGCGCCTGTGCCCAGCCCGGCAAAGAAGTGTAAAGCAAATGGTGAGGACCGGCCCAAATGTAAATGAAAATCAGCGACCAGAAGTGAATGATCGACAGCTTGTAGGAGTAAACCGGCCGGTTGGCCGCTTTAGGCAAATAGTAGTACATAAGCCCGAGAAACGGCGTAGTCAGGAAAAAAGCCACGGCGTTGTGGCCGTACCACCACTGCACCAAGGCATCCTGCACACCTGCATACACCGAATAGCTCTTGAATAGATTCAGCGGCATTTCAAGCGAATTGAAAACATGCAGCACCGCCACCGTCACAAAAGTTGAAATGTAAAACCATATCGCCACATACATGTGCCGCTCACGCCGGTTCAGAATAGTCAGCAGCATGTTTAGACCAAACACAACCCAAACGATAGTAATGGCAATGTCGATAGGCCACTCAAGCTCCGCGTACTCCTTGCTGGTCGTCAAGCCCAGCGGCAGGGTGATGGCTGCGGCAACAATGATAAGCTGCCAGCCCCAGAAATTTATCCAGCTAAGAATGTCGCTGTACATTCTGGTTTTCATCAGGCGCTGCAGGGAATAATAAATCCCCGCAAACATGGCATTGCCAACAAAAGCAAATATAATGGCATTAGTGTGCAGCGGACGTATTCGTCCAAAAGTGATATATTGCAGCCCGAGATTCAGTTCGGGCAGGAAAAGCTGGATGGCCGCTATGATTCCAACCAACATTCCAACGACGCCAAAGACAACCGTTGCAATGGAAAAATATTTCACGATTTTATTATCATAACTAAATCGCTCCATATTTTCACCGACAGCCGCGCCTTGTACTTTTGCCGTTTTAGGGCTTACTGTATCATTCTGCATATAGGTCTGTGTTTTAGTGATTATCTCAGTATTTTGCTTTGTACTCAAGCAAAATAGAGAGCTTGATAAGTTAAGAATATGATTTAAGTCACAAACTTAACTGATTTGAGTAATATTTAAACAGAACTTGTGTCTATCCCCTGGAAATATGTCATTTTAGCAGCGCTTATCTTATAGATATTATCTATCATCTTTATAAATAAAATCTAATTCGGGTCTTTTCTTTCAAAATCCTAACATTTCTGCAAGGTTCATAAATGCTCTGTGCGACAACGGCGAGCTTATGCGCGGAAACAATAATTGCATTTTACAAAGAGCTTAAAAAATCACAAGAAGATAATTATTAATAAATGCTAATGTGCATGCTAGCGTAATAAATTTATGTGTTACTGACAATACTCAACCCGGAGCGAAAAGCGAATCTCCAATCTTTCAAGAGATATAAGTAAACGGAATACGTGGATTTGGATTACTTCTTGTCGGAAAAAATGAAACAATCAACACATAGCGAATATGAAAACGACCAATCAATCCTCAGGAAAAAAAAATTCCGTCAAAGACCGCGTCCGGCTGCCATTTTTCTTTGACACTGAAAAAATGATAAAGGAGTACGAAGACCTTGGCCTGGGTCCTTTTACATACTACAGCGCTGTGCCCCTCAGAGGTCCTGCCCACATTGTGGATCCCTCTTTGCCTATGCCTCCTCCTTCCGACAATTATGCCGACGGCTCCTGGACCGACTGGCTTGACACTCCTATTCTCAAAGAATCACCTTACCTAAAAAGCGTGATAGACACCTTTGCTGACAATGCACAGGTCACGCTTGTGCGGCTTCTGAGACTCGCCGCAGGAAGCACAGTTAAAGAACACACCGACCCGACTCTTGGCCTCCACATAGCGAAATCCGTTATCCGGCTTACTGTGCCGATTATTTCAAAAAAAGATGTGACGTTTTACCTCAATGGAACGGCTGTCCCTATGCTGCCGGGAGAATGCTGGTATATGCGGCTAACCGATCCGCACAAAGTGGTCAACGCCGGACCAACCGAACGGGTTAACCTGACGATTGACTTGCAGCCCAACAAATGGGTTAGAGCTTTAGTGGCAGAGGCTGAAAAAGCTGATGCTGTCCCGATTGGATAAAAGCACAAACATTAATTGGCACGAAATACAACGGCCGCACACTGGTAAATACCATAGTGTGCGGCCGTAAACATTTTAACCTTATCTGCTTTCAGCGCTAAGCAGAATCAGGAATAAGAATAAATCTCGTCGTAATACTCTCCAACCATTCGTCCCGAATCGAAGAACTCAGCGACATCATCCATACTGTTCAATACGATTTCACTCCACTTCTTAGGATGCTCATAATAGGTCGGAATCACCTGTCCTTCCAAAATTTCGAACAGGTTGTTCAAATCAACCAAATCCTGTTCGTATTTCGGCATATTGTGGTCAACCGCTTCCAAAACAAAACTGTTTTTACCGTTTCTCGCAAATTCCGGAATCCATCCATCGTCCGAGGAAATATTAACACTGGCGTTCATTGCCGCCGTCATGCCGCTAGTGCCCGAAGCCTCTCGGGTTATGCGCGGGTTGTTCAGCCACACATCAGACCCCAGTTTCAGCAAGCGGGAAAGCTCCAGTTCGTAACCCGTCAGCACAGCCATGTTTTTATAGTTCTTCGACAAACGGACCAGCCCGTTGAAAGTATGCACCGCATTGTAGTCGAAAGGGTAAGGCTTTCCTGCCCAAATAATCTGAACCTTTTGCTTGGAGTTCTTCAGCATATGGTGAAAATGCGAAGCATCTTTGGTAATCAAATCCGCCCGCTTGTATTCGGCATATCTTCGGGCCCAGACAATGGTCAACACGTCAGGGTCGAACATTTTACCGGTCTGATCTGCCACTAGTCTAAACAATTTTTCTTTATACTTTCTCTTCAGCCTTCTTATCTCTTTGGAGTCCTTAGCTTTTCTAGCTTTCTCCAGCTTCGGATCCGCCCAGTAAGTTTTATTCTGCGCATTGGTCACGTGCAGAATAGGGCAAATGTTGTCATATTCCTTCCACATCTCCCGCGAAACCTTGCCGTGCAGCTTCGAAACGCCATTGGCTATGTGCGAAAGCCTCAAGGCCGCCAGCGAATGGTTGAATACAGAATCCTCGATTCCGGTGATCTTTCGAACGGTTTTCAAAGACGTGCTGCAGAAGAAACTCATGCGGTTCAGCAGGCTGATATCATGCTTCTCGTTGCCGGCTTCCTCTGGCGTATGAGTCGTAAAAACCATCTTGCTCCTTACTTTTTCCGCGTCCTTATACTTGTTATATAAATAAAAAGCGGCAGGAAGGGCATGGGCCTCGTTCAAGTGGTAAATTTCTGGCTCATAACCCAGTTTGTCCAGAAGCTTGGCGCCTCCGATTCCCAAGAGAATGCTTTGCCCTATTCGAGCCGAAGGGTCGGAATCGTACAGGCGGTGGCAAGTCGACTGAGCCAGAAAATCATTTTCCGGCAAGTCGGTGGACAGAAAAAACATAGGCACCGTGTTAAAAAGCTTAGGCGGCAGAAAAAACGCCTTCACAGCCACAGGATGCCCGTTGATCTCAATTTTAAATTTTATCTTGGTGTCTTTCAGAAAACTGTAGCTTTTTTCCTGAAAAAGCGAGTCCATCGACTGATCGCTTTTACGAACCTGGTCATAATAACCGTATTTCCAGAGTATGCCGATCCCGATAGTGTTTTGCTTCAGCTCGTAGGCCGAACGCATGTGCGAGCCTGCCAAAAAACCCAAGCCTCCCGAATAGATCTTCAGAGCTTGGTCTATTGCGAATTCCATACTGAAATACACAACGCTTTTGCTGTACTTGGGGTCGAATTCATAGGGATGCTGATAAGCTTCAGGCAAATTCATATGTTATTTCTTTTATTAAAAATAAAAATGAAACAGTAAAAAAGTAACCATTTTCATGCGAAAAATGGCTAAATGGTTTCTAAAAAACAACATGCGTTTAAATTCTGCAATTCAGGATTCATTTTTCTGGGACAATAATTACAGTAAACGTTTGTTATAGAAAGTGAAAAAAGTGGTGTCAGGCGGCAATCTCTCCGGAATTCAGCGAAGATTTCCCGAATTCCGTTGTATTTCAATACCTTTGCACCCGCACCGCAACTCAGGCAGCCGGCAATTTGCATTGCCTCTTGCCTGAAGTGTGTCTATTACATATTACGAAAATGAGCAACGAATACATACAAGCAGAAGAAGAAAACGATGCAATGTTTGAGCATCATCGGATAAAAGCGGATCCCGGGCAACAAACGCTCCGGCTGGACAAGTTCCTGCTGGAAAAGCTCTCAGGCATCACGCGCAACCGCCTGCAGCAGGGCATTAAAGACGGATTTATACAGGTAAACGGCCAGCCCGCAAAGGCCAACTACAAAGTGCGTCCGCTGGACGTGGTAACAGTGTCGATGCCGGAGCCCAAACCGAACCGGGAAGTCGCCGCTGAAGACATTCCGCTGAACATCGTTTTTGAAGACGAACACCTGCTTGTAGTCAACAAACCGGCAGGAATGGTCGTGCACCCGGCCCACGGCAACTGGAACGGCACGCTTGTCAACGCGCTGACTTACCATTTCAACAATCTGCCGACCATGGAGAACAACGAGGGCCGCCCGGGGCTCGTTCACCGCATCGACAAAGACACCAGCGGTCTGCTGGTCATTGCCAAAACCGAAACCGCAATGAACAGCCTTGCCAAACAGTTCTTCGACCACAGCATCGAGCGCACCTATTACGCGCTGGCCTGGGGAGACTTTAAAGAAGACGAAGGAACCATAGACGTGAACCTGGGACGCAGCCTGAAGGACCGCAGAGTCACCGCGGCTTTCCCGGACGGAGAATTAGGCCGCCGCGCCGTCACACACTACAAAGTGCTGAAGCGGCTGCGCTACGTAAGCCTGATTCAGTGCAAGCTGGAGACAGGGCGTACGCACCAAATTCGCGCGCACATGAAACACCTGGGCCATCCGCTTTTCAACGACGCAACCTACGGCGGAGACAAAATCCTGAAAGGAACCCAGTTCAGCAAATACAAGCAGTTTGTGGACAACTGTTTCGCCGCCATTCCCCGGCAGGCGCTTCATGCCAAGTCCCTGGGGTTCGTCCATCCAACAAGCGGCGAATTTTTGCAGTTCGACTCCGAACTGCCTGAAGACTTCCGCACTGCAATCGAAAAATGGGAAAACTACGTGCAATTTCACTAAAACATGCCTTTTCTGCACTTCAGACTGCCTTAGGTTTGCTGCAGAGATGAAAACAAATCACAACTGTCCCGTTCAATAAAACACTGCTCTTCTTTTTTGAAAAACGAGGTCTTAATCATCGTTAAGGCCTCGTTTTCAACCGCTTTTTTTCCTTTCATCCCCCTTTCATCCATTCCTATTGTCTGTTCATTGAACAAATAGAACAGCTAGTGTCATCATACCTCTCATGTGTGTTAAAATCTAGAGTCACGTATGATTCTCTTCTGCAAACACTCCGCATTACTTATCTGCAATATTTATGTATTTATTATTTAAATAAAATATAGTTATGTATTTAAATAGCCTTACTTTTATAAAAAATTTTTTAACCACACATTTAAATCATGAGGAAAACAGCATTCCTTTTACTTTTTAGTTTCTTTTTGCCCGGCTGGCTCCGAGCACAGGAAACCCAGGCCGCAAAGCCCGGCAAGGGCTCCGGTACAGAACACACCCCCTATCTGATTGAAAATCTCGCCCACTTGCGCTGGCTCGATCCGGCTTCGCCCGA
>JAKSBZ010000209.1 GCA_022360875.1 Cytophagales bacterium
GGCATTTTCAGGCTGATCAAAGTTAATTTCATTAACTTTCAGAAGGGCAAAATAGCGTTCACCTTCTTTTGGTGGCCTGATTTTACCAGAAATCGTATCACCGGTACGTAGATTGAATCGGCGAATCTGGCTGGGAGATACATAAATATCATCAGGCCCGGCCAGATAAGAGCTGTCAGCGGAACGCAGAAAACCAAATCCATCCTGGAGAATTTCCAGTACACCATCCCCATAAATATCTTCACCACTGCGGGCGTGGCGCTTAAGGATAGTGAAAATAATGTCCTGTTTACGGGAACGAGCTAGGTTATCAATCCCTATTTCTTCCGCAATTTTCAGGAGCTCTGGAACGCTCTTTTTCTTAAGCTCGGTAAGATGCATAACTGGCCGTGTGGGTTACTTTCTGAAAGGCAAATAATGGTGGCTGTTGTCGCTGGGAACTTCAGGCTTGAATTCGTTTTATGAATAGGAATGAGACTAGCCTGTAAACCTGACCGTTGCACGAAAACTGATTAATACGTGACCTCAGCCTGATCAGATATTCGCAGCTGCATAGCCATCACAGCAGGTAATTTGTTCTAAATCTATCACCGTCCCGGTGAAGCGTCCAGCATCAGACTCAAAAAATAGTATGGAAGATCACAATAAATCAAGAAAAATTTTTCTTATTATGGTTTCGTGCCAGCGGCCAGGTCAGAAATACCCGACCGCTGAGTAACTATTCCAGATTCCACCGGTATAAAATCAGAGGTTACTGTCCAGAAATGCAGTTAACTGGGACTTGGACAGAGCACCAACTTTGGTGGCTTCAACTGTGCCGCTCTTGAACAGCATCAAGGTTGGAATACCACGAACATTATACTTGGGAGCCGTAGCCTCATTCTCGTCGATATTCAGCTTACAGACTTTCAGGCGGTCAGCATAATCGCGGGAGATTTCATCCAGAACAGGCGCAATCATCTTGCAGGGACCACACCACTCTGCCCAGTAATCAACCAGAACAGGAGTGTCGGACTTCAGCACTTCGTCTTCAAAGCTAGCATCCGTGACGTTGACGATCTCGCTCATGGAAGATAATCCTCTTATAACTTGCACTTCAGGTAATAGGCAATCATAGCACCGGCGGATTATACGGATAAACCCCCAGTCAACCACTGTCTTTACAGACTTCCTGTTTACCCCGATCACCCTGACCTGATATTTTTAATGAATATTCTCAGAACCCAGGCCTTCCGTACGGTTATCCACAAGTCAAGGTCCGGGTTGATTTTGTGAGGACACCCTGAGCGCATGAGTGAACTAGATACAGAGCAGTACGATAACACGCCACTGATTGCGGCTATCGATCTGGGTTCCAACAGTTTCCATCTTATTGTGGCCCGTATGGACCATGGCGAACTGCGTCCGGTTGAACGGATTGGCGAAAAGGTCCAGCTGGCCGCCGGGCTGGATGAAAACAATAATCTGACCGAAGAAGCCATGGAGCGAGGCCTGGCCTGCCTGCGTAAGCTGGGGCAGTACTGCTCCGATATGCCAGACGCCTCGATTCGAGTCGTCGGTACCAATGCTCTGCGGAAGGCTCGCAACAGCCATGAATTCGCCCAGCGGGCCGAAGCAGTACTGGGGCACCCGGTGAATATTATCGCCGGCCGGGAAGAGGCTCGTCTGATCTATCTTGGTGTTGCCCATACCCAGTCAGATGACCATGACCGTCGGCTGGTGGTTGATATAGGTGGAGGCAGCACCGAATTTATAATCGGTGAGCGGTTTGAGCCCAAATTGCTTGAAAGCCTTCATATGGGCTGTGTATCTTGGACTAACCAGTATTTCCCTGATGGCAAGATTTCTGCCCGGTTATTTGATGAGGCTTATTACAGTGCCCGGCTGGAGTTGCTCAACATTGAACATGAGTACCGCAACATGGGCTGGCAGGAAGCCATTGGCTCATCGGGTTCCATCAAATCCATCTACAGCATCCTTGCGGAACGTGGTTATGAGGCCATTACTCCAGAGGGTCTTCAGAAACTGAAAAAAGAGCTGCTTCGTTATAAACACACCAAACAGATTTCATTTACCGGGTTAAAACCAGATCGGATCAGCATTTTTCCTGGCGGCCTTGCCATTCTCTGTGCTGTGTTTGACAGTCTGAAGATCAGCAGAATGAGCTTCTCGGAAGGCGCCCTGCGTGAAGGCCTGCTCTATGATATGGCGGGTCGCAGCGGACACGAAGATGTTCGCAAGCGAACCATGAAGGCCATGCAGAAACGCTACCATGTCGACAAAAAGCAGTCCCGCCGGGTCAAACAGCACTTAAAGATACTGCTGCAGAATGCCAGGAAGAATTGGGGCCTTGATGACCATGATGAGCAGCTGGTGCTCAGTGCGGCCAAGGTGCATGAAATTGGCCTGGATATCTCCCACACCCAGTTCCACCGCCATGGTGCCTATATCCTGCGCAATGCCGATCTACTTGGCTTCAACAAAAGACAGCAGCAGCATCTGGCCATGCTGGGCCGTGGTCATAGGCGCTCTCTGCCCCTTCAGTCACTGTTTCAAATGCCTAAAGGGGAGTGTCGCCGACTGTTAAAACTGATGGTTCTGCTGCGCCTGGCTATTCTTCTGAACCATCAGCGCTCTGATTATCTGCCCGATTATCAGTTTCAGGTCACCAGCCGTAAGATTATTCTCACGTTTCCTGAAGGCTGGTTGAACAAAAACCCTCTGACCCAGGCTGACTTTGAGCAGGAGCAACAGTATCTGACCAGGGCTGGTTATCACCTGGACGTTATTTGAATAAGAAAGAGCTGTATAAAACCGTTTTTTTTCAA
>JAKSBZ010000187.1 GCA_022360875.1 Cytophagales bacterium
CGAGAAACCCATTCCTCCCATAATCTGTACTTCTTCGTCAACAATATAATCCAAAGCTTCCGAAGCAAATACTTTCATGATAGCAGCCTCTGATCCAAACTGACCAAAAGCATCCATTAAAGCTCTTCCTGTATCGCAGCCTTCTACTTGCTTGTATGTGTTATATGCGTTATCAATATCTTTACTTACGCGATATACAGCCGATTCCGAAGTAAATGTTTTGATAGCTTGCTGTGCTAATTTATGTTTAATTGATCCAAAGCTAGAAATAAGGGTATTAAATTGTTTACGCTCGTTTGCGTAGTTTACCGATTGGTCGATTGCTCTTTTGGCACCACCTAAAACGTTTCCACCTAATTTGATACGTCCCATGTGTAAGATGTTCAAAGCAATTCTGAACCCTTCGCCACGCTTACCAAGAAGGTTTTCAACAGGAACTTTTACATCGTTATAAAAAATCTGACGTGTAGACGATCCTTTGATACCCATTTTCTTTTCTTCTGGGTTAAAAGTAATACCATCCCACTTACTTTCTACGATAAAAGCACTGTATACTCTATCGTTATCGATTTTAGCAAAAACAATCTGTACATCGGCAAAACCACCATTGGTGATCCACATTTTTTGTCCGTTTAAGATATAATGCTTCTCATCTTCCGACAAAACAGCTTTTGTTTTTCCTGAGTTAGCATCCGATCCTGCTCCTGGCTCAGTTAAACAGTAAGCACCTGTTAATTCGCCTGTTGCTAATTTCGATAAATATTTTGATTTTTGTTCGTGATTTCCATAATATGCAATGGGGCATGAACCAATTCCTGTGTGTGCCGAGTAAGCAACAGCAAAAGAGTTTGCAGCACCCATTCGCTCACTTGCTAACATTGATGTTACGAATGATTGTCCGAATCCATCGTACTCTTCAGGAACTGATATTCCTAATAACCCTAGTTCGCCCGATTTTTGAAGAATCTCTTTCATTAATCCTTCTTCTTGCGAGTCAAGTCTTTCTAAGTTAGGAAAAACCTCTGTTTCTAAGAAATCATCACAAGTTTGAGCAATCATCTTTTGTTCTTCGTCGAACTCTTCGGGAATAAACATATCGTTGGCATCGATACTCTTAACTAAGAATTCGCCACCTCTTATGGTTAAATTTTCTTCCATTGTATTGTTAATTAAAAAATTATATTTCTAAGGTTTGTTCTATTAATTCGGCAATA
>JAKSBZ010000090.1 GCA_022360875.1 Cytophagales bacterium
CTTATTCGGAGAAACTCGTTCAGGAAGCGCTAACTACCCTGATGAAAGGACGAACCACTTTGGTAATCGCTCACCGGCTGAGCACTATTCAGCATGCGGACCATATCGTTGTGGTTAAAGACGGACAGATATGCGAGGAAGGAACGCATGAAGGGCTAATCTCACAAGGAGGTGTTTACAAGAAATTGATAGAAATGCAGTGCCTTTAAGGCTTTTTACTTCATTATTATCAGTAAATTTAGTATTGATTTAATCCTCTTGCCGAGAATATAAAAAATCAAACGATGAAAGATTATCAACAAAAATATCCAGATGAGCGTAATTTGCCTGGCACAAATCACGAAAAATTACAGCGAATTTTACTCCGTCAACTCAAAATTTTCGATGATGTTTGCCGCGAACATAACCTCACTTATTGGTTGGAAAGCGGCACACTATTAGGTGCTGTCCGTCACAAAGGTTTCATTCCTTGGGATGATGATATTGATATTGCCATGCTTCGTGAAGATTATGAACGTTTTAAGGAAATCGCTGATGACATTTTACCTAAAGAGCTGTACCTTCAAACAATTGATCGAGATACTTCTTTCCGATATTTTTGGCTAAAAATCCGCGATCGGAACAGTATAGCGATGGAGCAATGGGAGCAAAAAAATGAAGGAAAATATCACATGGGGATTATGATGGATATTTTTCCTTTCGATTTTATTGAAAAACCTAAAAGCTATTTTTTCTTTAAAACTTGGTTTGTTTGTCAATTTGAGAATAAAGTCTTTAATTTTTTTATGTGCATCCTCCGTGAGCTTTTTGTATTTATTGTTCGCAAACCCCGCGTCATTCGTTGGGCCAATGCTTACTTTAAAAGACATAAAAATACAAAATATTTAGGCAAAGGCTGCGATTGTCCATTTCTAGCAGTATACGAAACGAAAGATGTACTGCCCGTTAAACGCATAGAATTTGAAGGCAGATATTTTTGCGTTCCGAATAATCCTGAAAAATACCTCGAGATACATTATGGCGACTACATGAAATTGCCTTCTGAGGAAAGTAGAAAAGCTGAGACTCATTTTGTAAGGTTGGATGTTAATACTCCTTGTGCTTTTGAACAAAATCTTCGAAAAGAAGGGAGATAAACACTTTATGCTAGTTTTTGGCCGTTATTTATGAGCTTCCTAACTTAGTAAAAGGATCGGGTTATTTCTAAGAGCTTATTTATTAATTCGCATGAAATTGAATCGTGAGATTGAAAACTTTCTAAATTAAAAACTTCGTATTATTTCTCATTATGGTTATTTATTAGTTGCTTCATTCGAAATGATATCGAATTGATTTGAGGACATATCCACAGGAAGGCAAGTTTCTCAGCGTTATTTTTTTTGGTGCGAAACACGGCTTTCATTTGTCGATAAAGACGGTTTTTTTAAGCTGTAAATTATTCATTCCTGTAAACTGCCCTGCTCTCGTTGTGCACTCAATTGATTTTGAAAGAGTACTTTACGCTGTTTCACCACTTTCTACGGAAATGATTAAAGAACAGATAATTGTATACACTTCTGGGACATTTGATATGTTTCATCGAAACCATCTAAAAATGTTGCAGTATGCCCGGGGATTGGGAGACAAACTTATTGTAGGCGTTAGCACTGACGAATTAGTTTGTTCATACAAAGCCCCTCCTATTGTTCCTTTCGAAGAACGAATCGCTGTTGTTGAAGCAATCAAATACCCTGATGTTGTTATTCCTCAGCGCTCTCTGGATCATGAACAGATTATCAAAAAATTACATATTGACGTTTTTGTAGTCGGTGATGACTGGACAGGGAAATATGATTACCTAGAAGAATTTGGCGTAAAGGTTTTTTACTTCCCATATGGAGCAGGAGTGAGCAGTACAAAGCTGAAAGAAAAGATCTATCAGAATTATATGGAAATCAAAAAAAATGCGGATAAACATGGCAACCCCGATATCCGATAAAAAATACGCACTAGTTACCGGCGGAACCAGTGGAATTGGTTTGTCGATTGTACAAACGCTACTTTCCGAAGGGTTTTATGTCGCCATAAACTATGCGGCTAACATCGAAAGAGCTAAAGAAGTTCAGACTCAACTAGAAGTGAATCACCTTGGTCAATTTTCTATTGTGCAGGGTGATTTATCTAATTTAACGATTATTCAGCCTTTCGTTCAAGAATTATTAGATATTACTCCAAATTTTGATGTGCTAGTTTTTAATGCAGGTCAAACTGACCGTTCACCATTTGGAGAGATCACTCCAGAAGATTGGAATCGTGTTTTAAATGCGAATCTAAGCGTTCCTTTCTTTTTAACACAATCCTTATATCCATATCTTTCAGAAAGCGCATCAATTACTTTTATTGGTTCATTGATGGGAATACGGCCGCACGCTATGTCCGTGAGTTATGGAGTCAGCAAAGCGGCTGTTCATGCATTGACAGAAAATCTGGTAAAACATGTGGAAGAAAAAAAGATTCGGGTCAATGCTGTTGCTCCAGGTTTTGTGAATTCTCCATGGCAAAAAAATAAACCTGCGCACATTGTAGAAAACATCAATAAAAAAGTCGCTCTGCATCGATTTGCAGAATGCAAAGAAATTGCAAATGCAGTCTTTTTTCTCATTAAAAATGAGTACATGAATGGCGAAATTCTGAAAATTGATGGGGGATACTCTTATCAATAAGTTTTGCTTTTTGAGTATAAAAAAAAGGATGTTTAAAAAGCGGAATTTTTTCTCTCTTCAAGACGATTTCCCTAAAGTTTTTTCCGAGTCGTTCTTGGATTCCGACAGCTCATAAGTAATTTCTTGTTTCTTTCTTCTTCCCAAATGCACGTGATACATACAATGCGATCTTATTTCAAAGCCTTCTGAGGCTAGTTGTCTAAATTGTTGTTCCGTAAGCATATCGATGGGTGTTTTGTTTGTATTTTCTTCAAATACAATATTTTTCTTCCCAAGATCTTTGAATACCGGATACACTGCCGCTTTCACCCAATATTTATTCAGAATAGGGCGCGCATCTTTCATAAAACAAATGGAACCGTCATTAAAAATAAGCGCGACATTCCTTTTCTTAGAATCTAATCTTTTCTACAAAAGTAGCAATATGAAAGCTATTTTTCAGTAGGTGTCTTACTTGCCAGCCAAATTGTTTGGTTGTTGTAATGAGTCTTTTCGTTCGAGTTTCCGGTTTAGGCTTACCGATCCGATGATACATCAGGATGTATAGCTCATGTTTCTGTTTTTTAATATATTATTTCCTTTTTTAGCCCTTCTTACTAATAAAAAATAAAAAACGAAGAGGAAAGCATATAACCTTAAACATACAAAAGCTGCTTGCTTTTTATTTTGCAAAAAGAATTGACATTTAAAATCCGAAATCATTTCCATATATAAATCAATTATTGTTTATTCGATCAGATTATAAAAAAATACAATGAAGATTAGTGCAGTTATCATTACCAAAAACGAAGAACGGATAATTGAAGCTTGTTTAAAGGCTGTTCAGCAAGTAGCCGATGAAATCATCGTGATTGATTCAATGTCGGAAGATCGAACCGAAGAAATCTGCGCTCAACATGAAGTTGTCTTTGTGAAAAAGCCTTTTGAGGGTTATTCCAAAACCAAGAATTATGGGAATAGCTTGGCCAGCGGGGACTATATACTGTCAGTGGATGCGGACGAAGTGTTGTCTGAAGAATTAATTGCGTCTATCCTGGAGGAGAAAAAGAAAGGTTTTCCGAATGTAGCTTACCGGCTAAAGAGGCTCACAAATTATTGCGGTCATTGGATTCGTCACTGCGGCTGGTATCCCGATGCAAAGATCCGGCTTTGGAAGCGGGGAGCTGCTGAGTGGACCGGAGATATTCACGAGACTTTAAGTTTTATTTCGGAGATCTCCGTAGAATGGCTTCGGGGAGATCTGCTGCACTACTCGTTTTATTCTGTTGAGCAGCACATACGGCAAATGAACGGTTATACGACGCTTATGGCTCGGGAAGCGTTTCAGAAGGGCAAGCAAGCGCCTATTTGGAAAATTTTATTAAGTCCTGGTTTTAAATTTTTTAAAACTTTTTTCTTAAAAAGAGGCTTTTTGGATGGCTATTACGGTTTTGTAGTATGTGCGCTTTCGGCTGTTTATGTTTTTCTTAAAAATATTAAGCTGAGACTGCTTGTCAATAGCGAGCAGCAAAAGAATTTTTCTTGAGGGAATTATACTATTGGAGAACAATCAATGAGAATACTACACATTTCTACCGAAAAAGCATGGGGTGGCGGCGAGCAGCAAATAGCCTATTTACTGGAAGAGTTGAGAGATAAAGCTGATGTGGAATTGTACGTTGCCTGCAGGAGTGGATCTGCTTTTGAAACAAATTGCCGGGAGAAGATGCAAACTTATCGGAGCTTTTCGTTCAGGAATACGCTTGATGTCCGGAGCATATTAAAGCTTAGGAAGTATTGTATAGAGCATTCGATAGATATAATACATGCTCACAGCGGCAAAGGACATTCTTTTGCCGTGTTGGCGTCTTTGCTTGGAGCGAAGGCTAAGCTGGTTGTAAGCCGACGGGTTGCTTTTGAGCTGAAGGATGATTTTTTTACCAGATGGAAATTCAATTACAGCGGAGTAAAGAAGATCGTTTGTGTTTCCGACAAGGTAAAGGAAATAACGGGAAAAAAAGTAGCAGATAAGCGCAAGCTGGTGACTGTCTACAGCGGAATTGATACAGATAAGTTCCGCCCGTTTTTAGGGAGCAATTTCCTGAGAAAGCATTATCCTGCATCGGGCAGCCGTTTTTTGGTGGGCAATATCGGTTCGCTCCTTAAGATAAAAGACCAGGCTACGTTTGTAAGAGCTGCCGAGGTTTTGCTGGACAAAGGGCTTCCCATTCATTTTTTTATTATAGGAGAAGGACCTGAAAAAGCGAGCTTGGAAGAATTGATTTATCGGAAAAAGCTCAATGAACACATTACGATGACGGGATTTTTAACTAATATTCCTGAAGCGCTTCCTTCTCTTGATTTGTTCGTGATGAGTTCTTTGAATGAAGGGCTGGGCACGAGCATTCTGGACGCTTTTGCGGCGCATGTGCCAGTGGCTGCTACGCGCGTGGGTGCTATACCGGAACTTGTAGCTCACGGCAGAACGGGGCTATTGTCGGAGGCGGGAAATGCTGAAGAATTGGCCGGAAATATTGAGAGGCTCTATCTTGATTCCAGTCTCTGCAAACATGTCCGGGAAGGAGCTTTGGAAAAACTAAGCCATTTTAATTATAAGGAAACTGCCCGGCGGACGATTGAACTGTACAGGGAAGTTATGGCAGACTGAGCCATGGTTTTTTAAATTTTTCTCCGGATAGCATGAAGCTGTCATTACTTCCGCTTTCTCATAACTGTGTCAGTTTTTTTGTAAAAAAACAGGTTCTCTACAGCCAAATTGTCAGTCAAAACTCCCTAAAAGCAGACTTTTAGCCTTTGGCACACCGATTGACTAAAGCAGATATGTAAGTTTTTTGATGAAATGATAGAACAACCCTCCAAGGTTTCAGGAGGGTTGGCATTCTGCAGAAAGCTTTTGTGTAATTAGAAATAAAACGCATAAATAGAATATAGAAATGGGTAAAATTATCGGTATCGACTTAGGTACAACTAACTCATGCGTTGCCGTAATGGAAGGTAACGATCCAGTTGTAATTCCTAACAGTGAAGGAAAAAGAACAACGCCTTCTGTTGTGGCATTTATTGACGGCGAAGGAGAGCGTAAAATCGGTGACCCGGCAAAGCGCCAGGCAATTACGAACCCGCACAATACGATCTTCTCAGTGAAGCGTTTCATGGGCAAGCGTTTTTCTGAATTGAAAGATGAGCAAAAGCACTTGCCTTACGAAGTAGTGGCGGGACCAAACGATACAGTTCGTATCAAAATCGGTGAGCGTTTGTACTCTCCGCAGGAAATCTCAGCAATGACGCTTCAGAAAATGAAAGCTACTGCTGAAGAATATCTTGGACAGGAAGTAACTGAAGCGGTAATTACAGTTCCGGCTTACTTCAACGATGCAGAGCGTCAGGCGACAAAAGAAGCAGGACAAATTGCAGGACTAGAAGTAAAACGTATTATCAACGAACCTACTGCGGCTTCTTTGGCATACGGAATGGATAAAAAAGACACTGACCAAGTAATAGCTGTATATGACTTGGGCGGCGGTACTTTCGATATTTCTATTCTTGAATTGGGCGACGGAGTTTTTGAAGTAAAAGCTACCAACGGAGATGTGGCTCTGGGAGGCGATGACTTCGACCAGGTTCTGATTGACTGGCTTGCCGGCGAATTCAAGAAAGATCACAACATCGACTTGAGAAAAGATCCGATGGCTTTGCAGCGTTTGAAAGAAGCAGCTGAAAAAGCGAAGATTGAATTGTCAAGCTCGGCTTCTACGGATATCAACCTGCCGTACATCATGCCGGTTGACGGAATTCCTCAGCACTTGAACCTGTCGCTTTCAAGAGCGAAATTCGATCAATTGACACACGACTTGGTAGAGCGTTCTATCGCGCCTTGCCGTCAAGCGCTTCAGGATGCAGGTCTTTCGACTTCGGACATCGACGAAGTGATCTTGGTAGGTGGATCGACTCGTATTCCTGCGGTTCAGGAGGCAGTTGAGAAATTCTTCGGCAAAAAACCGCACAAAGGAGTAAACCCGGATGAGGTAGTAGCAATCGGTGCTTCAATCCAAGGCGGTGTTTTGACAGGTGAAGTAAAAGACGTGCTGTTGCTGGATGTTACTCCGCTTTCGCTGGGTATCGAAACAATGGGCGGCGTGATGACCAAACTGATCGAGGCGAACACTACGATCCCTACGAAAAAATCAGAGACTTTCTCTACGGCTGCTGACAACCAGCCTTCAGTGGAAATCCACGTATTGCAAGGAGAGCGTCCGATGGCTAAGGACAACAAGACTATCGGTAAGTTCCACTTGGACGGAATTCCGCCGGCACCGCGCGGCGTGCCTCAAATCGAAGTGACTTTCGATATTGACGCAAACGGTATTCTGCATGTTTCGGCAAAAGATAAAGCAACCAACAAAGAGCAAAGCATCCGTATCGAGGCGTCTTCTGGATTGACAGATGACGAGATCGAAAAAATGAAGAAGGAAGCGGAAGCTAACGCTGCGGCTGACCAGGCTGAAAAAGAGAAGATTGACAAAATCAACTCGGCTGACGCTATGATCTTCCAGACTGAAAAGCAACTGAAAGACAACGGAGATAAAATCTCTGAGGCGAATAAGAAGCCGGTAGAAGAAGCATTGGAGAACTTGAAGAAAGCTCACGTTTCTCAGGACGTTGCGGCAATCGACGCGGCGCTGGAAGGCTTGAACAAAGCTTGGGAAGGCGCGGCTCAGGAGATGTATCAGGCGCAGCAAGCGCAGGGCGCTCAGGGCGAACCGCAGGCGCAGGCGAACGGACAAACTCATGGCGGAGCGAAAGCCGACGATGACGTAGCTGATGTAGACTTTGAAGAAGTAAAATAATATAGAGTTGTATGGCTTTTAGCCATTGAAAAACCAATATCAAAAAAGCCTCAGAGAGCGATTCTCTGGGGCTTTTTCTTTTTCTGGCAAGTTTCTTTCGGAGTTAAAGCCGTTCAAAATTGCTGTTTGTTCTGTCGGTGTTTAGAAAACTGGGAAATGAGGAGATTCGCTCAGCAGTGCATTTGGATTTTGGCTACTCCGAAGATTTTTTTTCGTAATAGTCAATCAGTATTTTGGCTTTGGCCTTTCCGATCAGTTTTTGGAGTTTGGTGTCGGAGGCGTTGCGGATGCTTGAAGGCGTTTTAAAGTGTTCGAGGAGCTTTTTAACGGTGCTTTTCCCTATTCCTTTTACTTCCTCCAGTTCAAACTGAAAGGCGTTTTTGCTTCTGCGGTCGCGGTGAAAAGTGATGGCGAATCGGTGCGCTTCGTTGCGCAGGTGCTGCAGCATGCGCAGGGTTTCCGAACGCCGGTCCAGGTGAAGCGGCAGCGAATCGCCCGGATAGTACAGCTCTTCCAGCTTTTTGGCTATGCCGATGATCGCCAGCCGGTTGTAAATTCCCAGATCCTGAAGCGCCTGCACGGCAAAACTCAGCTGGCCTTTTCCGCCGTCGATAACGACCAGGTCCGGAAGTTCTTTGCTTTCGTCCAGCAGCCTTTTGTACCGCCGGTGCACAACTTCGTACATCGAGCGGAAATCGTCGGGACCTTCTACGGTCTTGATGATGAATTTGCGGTAGTCCTTTTTAGACGGTTTTCCGTTTCGGAAGCAGACCATGGAGGCCACGGGGTTTGTGCCCTGAATGTTTGAGTTGTCAAAGCATTCGATGTGTTTGGGCGGAGCTGTCAGGTGCAGCTCTTTGGCCACGGTTTTCAGCAGGCGGGTGTTTTCGGAGCGCTGGCTGCTTTTTTCTTTCTGCGCAAGTCTTTCTTTTTTGAAATGAAGGGCATTCTTTATTGCCAGCTCCACCAGCTTTTTTTTGTCGCCAATTTTTGGGACGCTGAAAGTATAGTCTCCGAAGTCTTCGATTTCGACATTTGAGAGGATGTGCAGCGATTTGCTTTTGAATTTTTCCTGGAGTGAGACAAGCAGCAGCGGAGCAATTTCTTCTTCGGTTTCTTCTAGCTTCTTCTGTACTTCGATTGTCTTGGTTGACTTGATTGCTCCGTTTTCAAGGCTGAGAAAATTGACGAATGCCCGCTCCTCGTCCGAAACAATTCCGATGACGTCCATTTGGGGCAGGGACGGGTTGATGATGATTGTTTTTGACTGAAATTGCTCCAGCGAAAGCAGTTTTTGCTTGTATTCCTCCGCTTTTTCGAATGCCAGACGCCCGGCTTCTTCCATCATTTTTTCTTTGAAATAATTTTTTGCCAGACCCAGTTTTCCTTTCAGAATATGTTCGCACTGCTGGACTTCCTGCAGGTATTCTTCTCTGGAGATTTTTCCGACACAGGGAGCCAGGCATTTGCCGATGTGGTATTCCAGACATACTTCGAATTTGCCGCTGGCGATATCCCGGTCGTTCAGGTTCAGCTTGCACGTGCGTATGTGGTACAGCTCCCGGAAGAGTTCCAGCAGCGACCGGAGCACGGTGTGGTTGGTGTAGGGGCCGTAGTACATGCCTCGCTGTTTGTCTACGTTGCGGGTGGAAAAGATCTTGGGGAAGGGATCGTTGGTAACCAGAATGTACGGATAGCTTTTGTCGTCTTTCAGCAGAATGTTGTATTTGGGCTGGAGCTGCTTGATGAGGTTGTTCTCGAGCAGCAGCGCGTCCATTTCCGAGTCGACAATTGTTATTTCTATTGAGTCTATTTCCCGGACCATCTTGACGGTTTTCAGGTTGTGCGCTTTGCTTACAAAATAGCTTTGTACCCTTTTGCGGAGGTTTTTCGCTTTGCCGACATAGATGATTTTTTGGTTTTTGCCGTAGTAGCGGTAAACTCCCGGCGACTGGGGCAGCTGGTGGATTTGGTCGGTTGTATAGTGCGCACTTTGCATGGTTTCCCTTTTTCAGATAAATTCATTTCCAAGATACGAGTTTGCGCAGCGCAAACCATAACTTGCAGAAAATCAAACATTGTTTTTGAGCGAAAGGTATGATATTACGTAAATGCTTATTAAATTTGCGTCCCGTTTCAAAAATAAAGTATTAGAACAGAAACTGGGAACGTAAGTGGTTGTCTTTTAAGGAAGAAATGATCTTCGGGTTGTTCTCCCGGACATAAGCTGGCGATCCTGAAAAATAAATCAGAACGATGAAAAGAACATTCCAACCTTCACAGAGAAAGAGAAAAAACAAACACGGATTCCGCGCAAGAATGGCTTCTGTTAGCGGAAGAGCAGTGTTGGCAAGAAGAAGAGCTAAAGGCAGAAAAAGATTGACTGTTTCTGACCAGAAGACTCACAAATAATCTTTGAAGGAGCCGTATGATTGAAAATGCCCCAAAAGGTACATTTACTTTCTCAAAAAGTGAACGGCTGAACAAGAAGAAATTGATAAAGGAACTTTTTTCGGAAGGTTCCTCTTTTTTTTTGTATCCCTTTAAAGTTTTATATCTTCCGAAACAGCGTTCGGAAGACCTGCCTGTGCATCAGGTTTTGTTTTCGGTTCCGAAGAAAAGATTTAAAAGGGCGGTTCAGCGGAATTTGATTAAGCGCAGATTGCGGGAGGCTTACCGGCTTAATAGGCTGGCGCTTCAGGTGTTTGAAACCCACGGAGAATCCGTGTTGTTGGCTTTTGTGTATGTGGGAAAAGAAATCCAGCCTTACTCGTCTTTGGAACCTAAACTAAAGGGAGCTTTGGAACGTTTATCAGATAAGCTACATCCTGCCAATAAACCCTGAGACTTTATGAAGAACAGCACTTTTAGAAAAGCTTTTATTGCCTTTGTTTTAGTGGTTTCAGCCGGTCTGTTCGCCTTCGAGGGAACTCCGCTGGAGACCAGTAAACGCTACTTCGACATTGCCAGAAACCTTGACATTTTTGCCACTCTGTTTCGCGAGGTCAACACGTATTATGTGGACGACGTCAATCCCAACGACTTGATGAAAACGGGTATAGACGCTATGCTTGAATCGCTGGATCCATACACGAACTATATACCGGAGGACGACATCGAGGATTACCGAACCATGACAACCGGCGAGTACGGAGGCATCGGGGCGGTGATAGGCAGGAAAAACGGCAAGAACGTAATTATCATGCCTTACGAGGGGTTTCCTGCAGCCAAGGCTGGTTTGCATATCGCCGACGAAATACTCAAAGTAGACGGACAGGACGTGCAGAAAAAAAACACTTCGGATATCAGCAAACTGCTGAAGGGGCAGGCGAACACCAGCCTGACGATAACCATCAGACGCTATCCGGATGAAAAACCAAAGGAATTTTCTTTGGAACGCAAGAAAATCACTTTGAAAAACGTGCCTTACTTTGGCATGGTGAAAGATGACGTGGGGTACATAAAGCTTACAGACTTTACGAGAGGTGCCGGAAAGGAAGTGAAAAATGCCCTGAAGGAGCTGAAAGGAGAAGGCGCGAGGAAAGTGATACTGGACTTGCGCGGGAATCCGGGCGGACTGCTGAGCGAGGCGGTGAATGTATCGAATGTTTTTATTCACAAGGGTAAAGAAGTGGTGTCTACAAAGGGTAAAGTGACCGAGTGGAACAAATCTTATAAAACCCTCAACAGCGCGGTGGATGAGCATATGCCGATGGTTGTGCTCATTAACGGAAGAAGTGCTTCGGCGTCGGAAATTGTTTCGGGCGTGATGCAGGATTATGACCGGGGCGTGCTTGTCGGAATGAAATCTTTCGGTAAAGGACTTGTGCAGACAACCCGGCCGCTTTCGTACAACTCGCAGCTTAAGGTGACTACTGCAAAATACTATATTCCGAGCGGCCGGTGCATCCAGGCGCTGGACTACAGCCACAAGGATGCGAACGGCAAAGCGACGAAGTTGCCGGACTCGCTGAAGGTTGCTTATAAAACCAAAAGCGGACGGACGGTGTACGACGGTGCGGGCATAGATCCGGATGTGAAGGTGGAGCATGAAAAGCTGGCTTCGATTACACGTTCGCTGGTTGGCAGAGGCTATGTGTTTGACTATGCGACGCAGTTTCATTCGAAGCACTCGGCTATTGCTCCGGCCAAGGATTTTCAGCTGTCGGATGCCGAGTACGCACAGTTTGTGAAGTGGCTTCAGGGCAAGGATTACGAGTATGAAACCGACACAGAGAAGCTTTTTGAAAAGCTGGTGGGCGTTTCCAAAAAAGAGATTAATGATGAGAAGCTGCAGCAACAGCTCTTGGCTCTGAAAGAGGAAATTGTGCACGATAAAAAAGGCGATTTGCAGTCACAGAAGGGACAGATTCTTCAGGCTTTGAACCAGGAAATCGCATCGCGCTATTACTTAAGCGACGGGCTGGTGGAAGTCTCGTTCAGGTATGATCCGGATATTAAGAAAGCTGTTGAGTTGCTGGATGATGAAGGCGAGTACCGCAAGTTGCTTTCTGTGCAGTAAAATTTAGGATTGATTTTTTTCTTTTTCACGAAATATGCATTCAAGCGCTGTTTCCTGACGAAAAATGCCTGTGTATTTTAATACAGGCATTTTTGTTATTGTTGAGCGAGGGCATTCTCGAAGGGATTTATGGCTGACTGTTGGCGAGCGTTTTGTTTGCGCCCTTTTGTTTGTGAAATATTCTATTGAACGGATTTGCTATGTTGGATCTTGTTGTTTTGTTTCTTTCCGGGATTTTGGGAGGTTTCTTTGCCGGTTTCCTGGGCATTGGAGGCGGTCTTGTTTACATTCTGATCTTGCCTCCTGCGCTTAGCCATTTCGGTATTCCTTCCGAGTTTATTCCGCGCTTTGTTATTGCCAATTCGTTGCTGGGGGTGCTGTTTGCTTCGTTTTCGGGCAACATTGTTGCTCTCAGGAAAAAATCTTTTTATTCTGTTCCTACTTGCTGGGTAGGGGCAGGAGCGCTTCTAAGTTCAGTTGCTGTATTGTATTTGGTAGTGTACAGAAGCTGGTACCAGGAAGACAAATTCTCTTACGCTGTGCTGGCAATTCTGTTTTACATACTGCTGCACACATGGCTGAAAAGAAAAGAGCACGGTCCTGACCAGATAAAGCAAAGCGAGCGCATGGACCCTGGCCGATTGCTGTTAAGCGGCGTATTAGGCGGAAGCGCGGCGTCATTAACAGGACTGGGCGGCGGGGTGCTGCTTATTCCAACCATGAGGAGCTTGTCTCATTTTGACATTATGAAAGCGAAAAGCATTTCGCTGGGCGTGATATTTATCATTTCATTGGGAACTAGTTTGTCTAATTTGTTTGAGCCTTCACCCGTTCAGCTGGAAGTTTTTCATCAGGGATTGATTGTTTTTCCGGTGGTTGCTCCTTTGATATTGGGGGTTGTGATAGGTTCGCCGCTGGGAGTGAAGATAAGTTTGAGAGTGAAATCGCTTTATATTAGCTATACTTTTGCGACCTTTGTGCTGGTTTTGATTCTAAAGTATGTTTATACTTTAATTTGAAAGTAATGACGAAGATTTTAAGTATAGAAACGGCTGCTTCGGTTTGTTCTGCGGCGGTGCATGAAAACGGCAGACTGCTGGCTGTGCAGGAACTGTTTATTGACAAGTCTCATTCGGGCCAGCTGACTTTGGCAATTGACAATCTTGTGAAAAACGCCGGTTTGGAACTGAAAGATCTGTCGGCAGTAGCCGTTTCAGAAGGGCCGGGTTCGTATACTGGTTTGCGGATCGGTACCTCGACGGGCAAGGGGCTTTGCTATGCGCTGGACATTCCGCTGCTTGCGGTCAATACGCTGGAGGCGATGGCGGCGCAGGCCAAGAAATTCAATTTGCATGATGCGCTGCTGTGTCCGATGCTGGATGCCAGGCGCATGGAAGTGTATTGCATGCTGGCTGATGCCAGCGGAAAAACAATCCGTGAGACGGAGGCCAAGGTTTTGGATGAGGATTCGTTTTCCTTGGAGCTGGCTGAAGGTCCGGTAATCTTTTTCGGCAGCGGTGCTGAGAAGACCAAGCAATTGTTTGGCAACAATAAGAATGCACTTTATTGGGACGATGTACAACCTTCGGCGGTTGGAGTGGGTATATTAGCCTATGAGAAGTTCAAAAACGAACAGTTCGAAGACGTTGCCTACTTTGAACCTTTCTATTTGAAAGAGTTCCGTTTGACAACGCCGAAGAAAAAACTGCTGTAAAAAATGAGTGAAGAAATCATAAACCGAGTAGCTCAAAGCAAGCTGCTTTCTATTGATTTGGAAGAAATCCTTAAGCCGGACGAAGTGGTTGTTTTCGATCTTTCGGAATATCTGTTTCAGGGTCTGATTTTGCGGGAAAAAGATTTTCGAGCTGCCTTGAAGGCGCTGGACTCGTCGGTTTATGAGAATAAAGTGGTGGCTATTCAGTGCCGTGCGGACGCGATTGTTCCGATGTGGGCGAATATGCTGGTTGCCAGCAAACTCCAGCCTATTGCCCGCCTGGCGATTTTGGGAACGGAAACCGAGGCCAGAAGGGAACAGATACGCCGGCAGCTTGAGTCTTATGACTACAAGGAGCTGCACGACCGCATGGTTGTCGTAAAAGGCTGCGGCAATATCCCCGAGGGTGAGTTTGCCATGGTGGAATTCACCAAGCGGGCGGTTCCTGAGGTGAGGAGCCTGATGTTTGGCGAGCCGTGCAGCACGGTGCCTATTTATAAAAAACCGAGAGAAAAAAGACAGCCTTTGCCTTGATAAAGACTGGTTTTTCACGCGCGGTTTGCAGCGGTAAAAATGCCAGCAGAATGCAGGCATTTATTTGAGAGAAACAACATTTTTTGATGCATTATTCAGTAAATGCGATGGAAGCGATAACCGGATTTCTTCAGAAAGCTTTTCAATTAGCTTTTTCTTTACATAATTTCGGCTGAGCACCAGACTGATCTCCCGTACGGGATTGCTTTCGATGAATTTCAGCCGTTCGAGTTTTTTATCTCCCAGTTCCAGCGAAACCAACTCAGGAATGAGCGTAGAGCCGCCTTCCCGGTCAACTAAGCGTATCAGCCCTTCGATTGAACCGCTTTCATATTGAAAGGAAAGGTTTTGGCTGTCAAGCTGGTCAACGGCGCACAAATTGAATGTCTGATTTCGAAAGCAGTTTCCTTCCGATAAAACCCATATTTTTTTGCTTAGCAGTTCTTTTACACTCAGTTTGTTTTTTTTGCTCCACTCCAGGTTTTCTTCAGTGTAACACATGAACTGTTCGTAGTACAGTGGTTTTTCCAGAATGCCTTCAAGACCGAGGGGAGTGGCGAGAATGCCAGCGTCTATGGTTTCTTTTCTGAGTGCCGTTATTAGCTCATCTGTCTTCAGCTCCGAAATAATAAGTTCAACTTCAGGGTATTTTCTCAAAAAATTTCCGATAAAATACGGCACCAGATAGGGGGCCACTGTCGGAATGATACCAAGTTTCAGTGTTCCGGTGCATGAGTTTTTGTATTGCTCCACGACGTCGTCAATGCGTTCGATTTCTTTTAGGATTTTTCGGACTTGAACGATAAGGTCTTTTCCGGCTTCAGTAGGGACAAGCGGCTGTTTGCTTCGGTCGAAAATGACGATGTCCAGTTCCTTTTCCAGTTTTTTTATTTGCATGCTCAGCGTAGGCTGCGTGACATGGCAATGTTCGGAAGCCGTAACAAAATGCCGGTAGGTGTCGATAGCAGCTATGTATTCCAGCTGTTGGGTGGAGATATTCATAAATAGGAAATTGTGTAAATACAAAGATATAAGTTTTTGTTATTACATAATAAATCATATTGATTTGAATTATAAATTCTTTTCATGCACCTTTGTTTTGTCAGTTAGGCAAGTCAATAGTTTATAGCGAAATACATTGACAGTCAACAATTCACAACAAAATCAAAAAAGTACTACAATGGCAAACCGTATGATCTCAATTGGCGAAGCATTTCCGCAGTTCGAAAAGACAGCGGTGGTTTCTTTGGAAAAAGGACAGGAATTTGTGACGCTGACGGCGGAACAATTCAGAAACGAAGTGGGGCAATGGACAGTAATGTTCTGGTGGCCCAAAGACTTTACTTTTGTGTGTCCGACCGAAATTGCGGCATTCAACGAAAGTTTCGAAGATTTCCGCGACCGCGACACTTCTCTGATCGGTGCTTCAACAGACTCTGAATTTGTTCACCTGGCATGGAGAAAAGACCATGAAGATCTGAGAGGTCTTAAGTTTCCGATGCTGGCAGACACTTCGAAGTCGCTGGCTGAAGAACTGGGGATTTTGGAGCCGAATGAGAAAATTGCTTACCGCGCAACATTTATTATTGATCCTGACGGCATTATCCGCTGGGTTTCGGTTTACGATCTGAACGTGGGACGTAACGTAAAAGAAGTAATCCGCGTGCTGGACGGTCTGCAAACCGACGAGCTTTGTCCGTGCAACTGGGAAAAAGGCGAAGCGACGCTGTAGGAGCAAACACGATAAAGAATGCTCAGGCATTTTATTTTGCAAAGCCTTATATACAATCAATGACCATGAATCTGGACTAAATTAAACACGACCGCAAACCACAAACAGGCATGGGTCCGCTTTGTGCCTAACGTCTGCAGTTTCATGCCTGCGTCCACTTTCAAACTAATGACCGATACCACTCTGATTCCAACTCCGGCCACAGGGAGATGCCAATAGCGTACTCTTGGTCGGAGTTATCAGCCGGTGGTTAATGCTTGGCTTTTTGCTCTGTTGGGCGGATGAATCCGTTTTGCTTTCATTTTTAAGCAACCAGGCAAAAAAACAAGCATTCATTTCAGCTAAATCGCTGGCCAATAACCACTAAGGAAAAAGCCCCCATATGGTGTTTAAATGCCTGAGGGTATTTGCAAGGCGCTTTTCCTTTATTACCATTTTTCTTAACCACAATTTTATTACAATGCTGGATATAAAAACAGACTTCGTTCAGGACTTGAAACTTCCTGACGGATACACCAACATGCAGCTGGAAATGCTGGAGGAGGGAGACTCCCGCTATATGAAAGACTCCCGGGTGAACCTGAAAAATGTGCTGAGCTCGGAGTTCCTTACAGCTAAGGAAACCGCGCTTATTGGACTGGCTATCAGTGCTAACCAAAAGAATGAAAGGCTGATTGTTTTTTTTAAAGAAAAAGCCGAGCTTGAAGAAGCGTCAGCCGGCGAAATTGCCGAAGCGGTTGCCTGTGCTTCGTTGCTGGCTACTAACAATGTA
>JAKSBZ010000136.1 GCA_022360875.1 Cytophagales bacterium
GTTGACCATGGAGAACTATCGCCTGTTTCGCCGCTATATCAACCAGCGTCACAGTGATGGCGATATGTACCCGGCTACAGCCCGGCAGATGAATGATTTTCTGTGTGTAGACACCGGCTACTCCTGGTTCTGGAAATTTTACAAGGATGAGAAACTTCTTGGTGTTGCCGTAACTGACCACTTTTCCAGGGGGCTTGCCTCTGTTTACTCATTTTTCTGTCCGTATAGTGATAAGCGCAGCCTGGGTGTCTATTTTGTGCTCAGGCAGATTCAGGCTGCTAAACAGGCTGGGCTCGACTACCTGTATCTGGGTTATCTGATCAGGGAGTGCCGCAAAATGAGCTACAAGATCAACTATGGACCACTGGAGCAATTGCAGTCCGGCCGGTGGAATATCATTCCAAGTTGACTTGTTCCTTTGCGAATTTTTTGGAATTCGTGCATTATGCACGCCGATTTTAAAAAGCATGCCTGAGCTATTGATTCAGGTATGCTGAACCTGTTTTCTCACAAATGAGGTAGGAGCCGAATGGCGAAAGAAGATTCCATAGAAATGGCAGGTGTTGTGGTTGATACGCTTCCCAACACTATGTTCCGGGTAGAGCTTGAAAATGGCCATGTTGTGACTGCCCATATCTCTGGCAAGATGCGCAAGAACTACATCCGAATTCTGACTGGCGATAAAGTACGAGTTGAACTGACTCCCTACGACCTGAACAAGGGTCGTATCGTATACCGCGCCCGTTAAGAGCCTGCCCTCTATAGCCTTGAGCAGAACAATTGTTTTTGTTGCCACACGGTGATAAGAAAGATTTCAAGGTGAAAAACAGAAACCTGCAGATCAAAAGATCTACAGGTATTTTGTGCGTGGAGAACCAGAGTTAACTCTGGCTTTCAGAAAGCCCCTGTTCATAAGGGGCTTTTCTATTTCTACTCAGCTACATCAGAAGCCGGAGCCTTATCTTTGGCCGGTTCTATCTTGAAGGACAGTTCCCCGCCCTTCACGCCGATTTTCACCAAACCTCCATTGATCAGCTTGCCAAACAGAATATCTTCGGCAAGGCTCTTCTTGATCTTCTCCTGAACCAGTCGAGCCATTGGCCGGGCACCCATCAACTTGTCATAGCCTTTATCGGCCAGCCACTCACGGGCAGATTTATTGACTTCGATCTGCACCTTGCGCTCATCAAGTTGGGCCTGAAGTTCGGTCAGCTGCTTATCAACTACGCTGGCAATAACCTGGGGTGATAGAGCATTGAACTGGATGACAGCGTCCAGGCGGTTCCTGAATTCCGGAGTAAA
>JAKSBZ010000031.1 GCA_022360875.1 Cytophagales bacterium
AAATTCATTCCTATGACAAACATAATACTGTTTGATGAGCCTCAGGCCCGTCAAAACCTGTTGCCGTTTACTTTTACACGACCGGTGGCTTCGCTGCGCTGCGGCATTCTTACTATTAAAGAGAAATGGGAAAAGCGCTTTAGTCTGGAGGCCTCTTATCTTACTCAGGATTATCTGCAGAAGAAATTTCCGCTTCGTTTTCAGGATGAGGACAATGTGCTGGTTAACGGTTCCGTTCTGCCTGACGATGAAATGGCGGCGGCCGTGCAGAAGCTGCAGGAAAATCAGGCTTTGGTGAAATCCGGGCTGGTTCTGGCTTTCCGGGCGTCGCGCAAAGTCGCCCAGAATTTCGATTTGTCAAGCCTTCCGGAAGGCGTGGAGCCGCAGGAGTACGCCGGAGAGCCGAATCTGCTGCTGAATTCCTGGGATATTTACCGTAAAAACGGCGAGCAAATTCGTCTGGATTTTCCTTTGGTGACCAACGGCCGGCAGTCGGAGTCGATCGATGACAAATACACCAGGGTTTACGGAGAAGAGAATATTTTTATTGAAGAAGGAGCAAACATAAAGGCCGCTACGCTTAATGCCGAAAACGGCCCGATTTACATAGGCAAAGGCGCGCAGATCGAAGAGGGGGCAATGGTGCAGGGACCGTTGGCGCTCTGCGAAGGCGCCAAAATACACATGGGCGCCAAGATCCGCCCGGATTCCACTTTCGGTCCGTTTTGCAAAGCAGGCGGTGAAATAAGCAATGCCGTAATGCAGGCTTATTCCAATAAAGGGCATGACGGCTTTTTGGGCAATTCGGTGCTGGGTGAGTGGTGCAACTTGGGCGCTGACACAAACACGTCCAATCTTAAAAACAACTATGCCGAGGCAAGGGTGTGGAATTATGCCAAGGAAGGCTTTGCGCGTACCGGTACGCAGTTCTGCGGTTTGCTGATGGGCGATCATTCCAAAGCGGGAATCAATACCATGTTCAACACCGGCACGGTGGTGGGCGTCGGAGCGATAATTTACGGATCGGATTTTCCGCGCAACTTTATTCCCTCATTCTCCTGGGGCGGACATGCGGGCTTTATTACCCACCGAATGAACAAATTTTCTGAAACTGCCCGGCTGGTAGTGGCCAGGCGCGGCAAGGTGTGGGACGATATGGAGGAGCAGATCATAGACCGTGTATTCCGGGACACGCAGAAGTTCCGAGTGTGGGAGAAATAGTCTGATGTAATTTTGCAAAATAATTATTGATTCGAGCTGCTTATCGCATTTCGAATCGGAAAGCTTGGCGGGTATTGCTGTCAGGCTTTTTTTGTGAGCATGTGTAAGTATGCCGCTTACATGTTGGTTTTTATTAAAAATGAGAATTTTAAAAATTTCAAATTAAGAAATTATTATAAGATGTAATTTATATTTTATATTTTAATAAGACAATAAAATGATCATCTGGTATGCGAAAGATATTTTTAATAATGTTTTTTCTGGCGGGAGCTTACGCCCCGGGAAAAGCGCAGCGAAAGGAAAAAGAGCTGAAAACCAAACTCAGAGAAGTAACGGTATTTTTGAACAGCGCGCAGCTGACCCGCAAAGGAGCGTGCGCGCTTTCCAAGGGTGAGAGCTGGCTGTGCGTGAAAGGGCTCAGCGAATACATGGACGAAAGGAGCCTGCGGGTGCAGGGCAACGGAGATTTCGTGATTTTGTCGGTAAGCCACAGGAAAAATTTTCTGGAAAAGAAAAAGCCTGGAGCCAAAGCGGAGCTGCTGGAAAAGCGGTCTGAGCTGCTGCAGGATTCAATAAATTGGCTGAATGCAAGGCTGCAGGTGCTTCGGGAAGAAAAAGAAATGCTGAAAATGAATAAGAATCTGGGCGGGGAGAAAGGAGTAAGCTACTCGGAGCTGAGCAAAACTTATGTTTTTTACTCAAAAGCGCTGCTGAAGATTGCCGGACAAAGGCTGACGCTGGAAAAATCCGTGGAGCGATTGAGGGAAGAGCTTAGCGGGCTGAAGGCCCAGCTTAGGGAAGACAATGAGGTGGAGGGAATAAACACGTCGGAGGTGCTGATAAAAGTGGCGGCGGAAAAGGCCGTGAAGGCGGCTTTCAGCATCAGCTACCTGTGCGGAAACGCCGGCTGGTTTCCGAAGTACGATATCCGCGTGAAGGACGTGGAAAGTCCTCTGAAGCTGACCTACAAAGCCGAATTGCATCAGCAAACCGGCGAAGACTGGAACCGGGTAAAGCTCCATTTCTCCAGCGCAACGCCCAACCAGACCAACGCGGCGCCCAGCCTCAAAACCTGGTTGCTGGACTATGACCGCAATATGATCTTTTTGCAGCATCAGTATGGATCCTCAGGCCAAACGGTGAGGGAGGTTTCGGGCTATGTGTTTGACGAAGAAACTGGAGAGCCGCTCCCTGGAGTGCAGGTGGTTGTAAAGGGAACGACGATCGGTACGATTACAGGAGTTGAAGGCGACTATCGAATAAATATTCCCGCAGGGAAAGACCGGCTGGAGTATACTTATATAGGCTATACATCTAAAGAGAAAAAGATTGTTTCTTCTCAGATGAATGTGAGGCTGAAGGAGGATGTTGCAATGCTTGAAGAAGTAGTGGTAGTCGCTTATGGAGTTAACAAGAAAGCGAAGGCTCAGAATGACTCGGAAGACATTATGATACGCGGCACGGGAGCCAAGTCTCGGCAGGCTGTTCCTGTGATTGTCCGCCAGCAGCAGATTTCCCTTCAGCTTTCGGTGAAGAAGCCTTATACGGTGAAATCCGACGGAGAGAAGTACCTCATATCGCTGAACGAGCTGTCGATGAAGTCCGATTATGAGTATTTGGCTATTCCCAAGCTCGACCCGAATGCGTTTCTGATTGCTAAAGTGCCGGATTTCGGCAAATACAATCTTTTGGAGGGTGAAGTGAATATGTACTTTGAAGGCACCCATGTGGGGTGCTCGGTGCTGAATCCGAAAGCCTTTGCCGATACGCTGAGTTTGTCGCTGGGCAGAGACCACAATGTGCTTATAGAGCGGGAAGAAGTGAGAGATTTCTCAAAAAGGAAAACGCTTTCCAGCAACAAGCTGAGCCAGAAAAGCTGCAAGCTCTCGGTGCGCAACAATAAAATGCAGCGCATTCGGCTGGTGCTGAGAGACCAGCTGCCGGTGTCGGTTAGAGATGAAATTGCAGTGAAAGCTCTGAAGCTGGACGGTGCGAAGCTTGACAGGGAAACGGGCATCTTGGAGTGGGATTTTAGCCTAAAACCTAAAGCATCCAAGAAGGTGGAATGGAAATACGAGGTGAAATATCCTAAAAAAGAGAAAATCAGTCTGTAAATGCATTTGAGTGTTGCAGAAATTGTATTTCTTTTTAAAATTATTATATTGAAACCCGGAAAAAGTAAACAGGTCCCGGGTTTCACTTTTTTCAGAAGAAATCTACTGAGAGGCCGGCCTGGCTGGCTCCCGTCAAAACATATCCATACCATGAGACTTACACAAAAAATCACGAAATTGGGCATCGTTTTGCTGGCCGTCGGCGCAGGGCTGGCTGCATGCAGCAAGAAGGCAGAAAACAAGAAAGTATTAGCGACTATGCAAGAGGCTCCAAAAGCAAAGAAGATTCCCAAGGAATTGAAAAAGCACGGCCACACCCGTGTGGATAATTATTTTTGGCTCAATGAGCGGGAAAACCAGGAAGTGATTGACTACCTGAATGAAGAGAACAAGTACACCGAGAAAATGATGTCGCACACGAAGGACTTCCAGAAGAAGCTCTTCGACGAAATGGTGGGGCGCATCAAGCAAACCGATATGTCGGTGCCTTATCAGCTGGACGGATATTACTATTACGTCCGCTATGAAGAAGGCAAGGAATATCCGCTGTACTGCCGCAAAAAAGGCGATATGAACGGCGAGGAGAAAATTATGCTGAACGTGCCCGAAATGGCCGCCGAACACAGCTTCTTTCAGGTTGGCGGCAAGAGCGTGAGCACCGACAACCGGCTGCTGGCTTACAGCGAGGACACCCTGGGACGGCGCAAGTATACGGTTAAGTTTAAGAATCTGGAAACCGGTGAAATCTATCCTGATGAAATTCTTAATACCACGGGAGGCATTACCTGGGCCAATGACAACAAAACGGTATTTTACACCAAGCAGGATGAGAAGCTGAGGGCGTATAAGATCTTCAAGCACGTGCTGGGTACCGATGCCGTCAAAGACAAGGAAGTTTACCACGAGTCGGACGAGACATTCAACACCTTTGTGTACAAAACCAAGTCAAAGAAATATTTGGTGATCGGTTCCGGAAGCACGGTGTCTACCGAGTACCAAATTCTGGAGGCCGACAATCCCAATGGTGAGTTTCGCGTGTTTGAGCCGCGCAAGCGCGACCATGAGTACGGCATCGCCCACTACGGCGACAAGTTTTACGTGCAGACCAATGATCAGGCGAAGAATTTCCGTCTGATGGTTACTGACGAAAACAAAACCGGGAAAGAGAACTGGAAAGAAGTGATTGCCCACCGCGAGGATGTGCTGCTGGAAGACCTTGATATTTTTAAAGACTTTTTGGTGATCAGCGAGCGAAAAGAAGGGTTGAGCCAGCTTCGCATTCTGCCGTGGAAAGATTTCAGCCAGTCGTACTACATGGAGTTTAATGATCCGGCTTATTTGGCATACACGGCTTACAATCCCGAGTTTGACACGCCGCTGCTCCGCTACGGCTATCAGTCCATGACCACGCCGAATTCGACTTATGACTTCAATATGGAGACCCGCGAGCAGACGCTGCTGAAACAGCAGGAAGTGCTTGGGGGCAAATTCGATCCGGAAAACTATACGTCGGAGCGCCTGATGGTAAAAGCCAGAGACGGCGTGAAAGTGCCTGTGTCGCTGGTGTACCGAAAGGGAACCAAGCTTGACGGAAACGCGCCGCTGCTGCTGTATGCATACGGCTCTTACGGCTACTCGATGGATCCTTACTTCAGTTCGGCGAGGCTGAGCTTGCTCGACCGTGGATTCGTTTACGCCATCGCGCACATCCGCGGCGGACAGGAAATGGGACGCAAGTGGTACGATGACGGCAAGCTTTTGAAAAAGAAAAATACCTTCACGGACTTTATCGATTGCGGAAAGCATCTGGTGAAAAACAACTATACAAATTCGGAAAAGCTGTGCATCATGGGCGGGAGCGCCGGCGGTTTGCTGATGGGCGCCGTGATCAACATGGAGCCCGAGCTGTTCAAAGCTTCGGTCGCCGCGGTGCCGTTTGTGGACGTGGTGACGACCATGCTCGATGAGTCCATTCCGCTGACAACCGGCGAGTATGACGAGTGGGGAAATCCGAATAAGAAGGAGTATTATGACTACATCCTGAGCTATTCGCCTTATGACAACGTGATGACCAGGAATTATCCGGCGCTTTTGGTTACCTCGGGCCTTCACGACAGCCAGGTGCAGTATTGGGAGCCGACCAAGTGGGTGGCCAAGCTTCGCGATTTGAATCCGAAAGGCTACTTTTTGCTGCATACCAACATGGACGCTGGCCACGGAGGTGCCTCAGGCCGCTTTGAGTCGTACAAGGAAACCGCATTGGAATACGCGTTTTTGCTCGACCAGGTGGGTTGGGAAGAACCGGCGCAGTAATCGGGCGCCCCAGGGCTGTACAAAACTTCTTAATATTTTTACGGCGGTGCATTTGTGCCGCCGTTTTTCTTGATTTTCTGATTGTGCTTTTTCTGATTTCTTTTCTCAAAGAAGCTTGCGGGACTTCAGTTTTTTGGAAAATCTGTTATTAAACCTATTATAATACCTGCTTTAGGTTGGCTGTGATATTAATGCTAAATTCTGTATGGCCTCCCAGCTGTAAAAAGGCTGGAGCAGACGAAGCGCGGGGTTTCATTTTGCTGGGAAGCAGCTTTAGTTTCAAACAAAAAAATCACAAATGCCATGAGTGACAATTTTGACCCGCGGGGTTTTAAACTGACCATTGAGGAGATCCATAATGAAATGGAAGTGAATCCTCACTATCCCTACAATCTGCAAAGCGGCTGGCTGCCGGAATCAGGCCATCCGGGCCTGCGAAAGTTTTTCACCATGATCTTGGAGAAGGCTCCCAAAGATTACGCTCCGTGCATCAAGGCTCTTGACGAGATGTTTGAGAAAAGCCCTGTGCTGAATTTTTTGCTGGAAAGCGCCTGCAAAGAGAATCTGAATATTCTTGCGTCGACAAAAATGTCGCATGAGAAAGTGCACATTCCGAGAATAAAGGACAAAGAAACGCTGCTGAATGGATTTAACCATATTCTGACTCATGCTCCGGCATTTGTAGACGACGCGCTGGTGGGCTTGCCTTTCTCAGCTTTTGTTGTGGGCATTGATCCATCCTTAAGCGGTTCGGAATTGTTCAGGATGCCTGAGTTCAACAAAAGAATGTCGGATATACTGAACGTCTGGAACGAGTTTCTGGACACCGAGGCGTCCAATGTCGGTTTTAGGGTAGAAGGAAAACAGTGGCTGTCGCCAGCCGCCAAAAAGCAGTATGATTTCCCTGTGTGGAAAAAAGACTCCGAGGAGCTTCCGTACTGGAAATCGTGGAATTCTTTCTTTACGCGGCAGTTTAAAAACCGCGATGTTTCCCGGCCGATTGCCGATCCCGATTCCAATAAAACGGTGATTTGTCCTAACGATGGCTCGTTATTCAGGTGGAGGCCGAAAATCGCCCGTGAACAGGTGTTCTGGTACAAGGATATGAGCTATTCGCTGTCCGATATTTTGAGCTCTCCTATTGAGGAACAGCAGGAGGCTATTGAAAAGCACCGGCTGGTAGATATTTTTGAGGGAGGCTACATTTTTCAGACTTATTTGAATCCGTATAATTTCCACAGGTGGTGGGTGCCGGTAAACGGCAAGGTGATGTTCGATCCTGTTACAATTCCGGGCTGTTTCTTCAACAAGCTTGTGCTGCCGGATTATGCAGGTGCCACAACGGCTTCGCTGCCATATTTGGCTCAGGTAAATGCACGAGGCTTGATTGTTTTCAAAACCGAAGACTACGGACATGTCTGCTGTATTCCGTTAGGCATGAGCGAGGTTTCTTCCGTAGCATTTGATGCGGATATGAAAGAAGGAGCGACGGTTAAGAAAGGCCAGGAAATGGGAACATTTAATTACGGGGGGTCGTCGTTTGTTATTATTTATGAGAAACTGAAAGACAAGAAGCTGGAGTTTGTTAACGCAGAAGGGAAAAAATATGACATGAATCCTCCGCTGCCAAGCGGAAGCTCCGGAACCGGCGGCGAGGTTACGCTGATCGGTTCGCAGATAGGCGTCTGGAGAGATTTATAGAACTGCTGCATGCCGCAAGGTTTTTTGGCTGTGAAAAAAAGAGGCTCTTGCCTGGTGTCGAAGACACCGGACAAAAGCCTTGTCGATATACTGTGAGAGTTAGGGATGCGGCTTAGTTTTTCCTTATCAGCATTCGTATTTTTCCGGTTCTGAATATGTAGGAGCCGCTAGGCAGCCGTGAAACATTTATTGTCTTTCCTTTTATTTTGCCTTCCAGCACGGCGCTACCCGTCAGGCTGAAGATCTCGTAGACTGTTCCGTCTTCTAAACCTTCAGTGTACAGCACACCTTCAAATGGGTTAGGGTAAATCTGTGCTCCGTTCGCCTTGGCTTTTGCCGGCTCTTCATCAGAAGCTAACATGCTGTTTCTTTGGCTTGATTCCGGGCTTGCAGCTCCCAGCACAAGATAAGAAACGCCTTCGGTGCCGTGTTTCCTTTCGGTGTCGGTCATAACGTCTTCGTCCATGGTGAGCTTTAGGGTCTGAGCGCTCACCGGACTGGCCGAGAACAAATTCGCCCAGCCGCCGTTGCTTCGGGTCATGCCGTCCACGCTGGCCACAGCGCTGAGCGTGCCTTTCAGTTCATTGGACGGAAGCGTGTAGCTGACTCCGTTTTTGTTGGTTTCTATGCCGACAATGTCGCTGGCCTTTTCCGCAACATATGGAATTTGTCCTATGCTTCCGCTTCCTTTTTCGATAATAATATATCCGATGGTTTCATTGGCCCGGGTCTTGTCAGGATCTTCGCCCACTTGAATGCCGGCGCAGAAAGAAGAGGCGGAAACCGGTGCCGCCGCGTTGTCCGAGCACCAGAAGGCTGACCAGTCAGCGTCGTTGGCGGTCATTACCTGCCCGATTACCACCGGATAAGAGTAGCTGTTGCTGAAGCTGCGAAGCTCTATGTTGGTGTTCGGAGACCAGCGGTACCATGTTTTGGTGGTGTTGGCGGTATTGGCTTCCATTTTTACTCCGTGATCCTCAACGGTGTATACGCCTTCTTCCACTGCAAGGTAGTGCACCTCGCGGGCCGCGCTGATGGAATGGCTTCCGGCAGGCTGCAGCTTTATATCGAACGAATTCTGGGTCACGTTCCTGACCCGCACCACAGCAGGAAGCTCATCAAAACCTTTGAGCACCGGGGTAGCCACTACAACGGCTTTGGTGTAGGCGTTTGTCAGCGACACAGTTTGCCAGTTTCCGTTTACCGAAACTTTACCGTGCTCCATTTTGACCGTATTGGTTGGTTCCGGTTTGTTAACCGTTATCATGGATGGCTTTGTCTCGGTATCCGACTGCGCGCCGCTGGTTACTTTCAGGCTTATGCCGTATGTTCCAGCAGTATTGTAAACGACGGCCGGGTTTTGTTTTGAGCTTTTGTTTGGTGTCCCGCCTTCAAAGGTCCATTCGAATGCGCTGCTGCCGCTGTTGTCAAAGAACCAAGGGTTTCCGTTGGTGTAGCTGATGGTTGTCAGCGGTGTTTTTTTATTGTAAATGACAATGGAAGTGTTGCCGACAAGGTTGTTCAGCGTGTTGTCCAGGCTCCAGTAAGACAGAAGGCCGGTTGGCGCAGTGCTGTACTGCCGGTTGATTCCGCCTACTTCGCTGTTGGTCAGCGCCCGGTTCCATACTTGCACTTCGTCAATAGCGCCTTTGTACGGACCGTTTGAGATATAGAACTGGCCGCTTGGATCGCTAACGAAGTTTACGGGTCTGTCTTGGCTGAAAACGAGTTTGGTGTTGAAATAGAATTTGAATGTCGTTCCGTCGTAGGACATGGTGTACAGATTCCATTCATTAAGGCGGATCAGGCCTTTTTCTATCATAGTGTTGCCTTTTCCTGCAGAGGCGAAGTTCATCTGTCCGTTCGGAAGAATGTACAGATCCATGTCGGAAGCTCCGTTTGAGTTTTTCTTTTTGAAGAACTGAGCCTGTCCGTTATAAAAGCTGTCGAACTTGTACCACCAGCTGAACGTCCATGCAGTGCTTCCGTTCATAATTTCCTGCTTGAATCCGGTTTTGGTCGCCGCATCCAGCTGAACGCCCTTTTTCAGAGCTGTGGTGCCGCTTGATCCGGTGAAACTGAACTGAACGGTATCTCCCTGCTTTAATGCCGTTTTGTTGGCTGAGAATTTAGCGCTTATTTGTTCGCTGCCGTAGCCTTCGATTACCGACAGGTAGCCTGGTTTTGTGATTGTTTTCGTGTTTTCACCGTTGACAATGGTTAGAGCAACTGTATAAAAGCCCGGCTGGTTCAAGGTCATAACGGGTGTTTTCCCGTTCATAGTAAGATTTTGCGTGCCGGTTATCTTCCAGGCATAGCTGCTGGCATTGTTGTCCAGAGCTACAAGTTTGATCTGCTGGCCCGTACCTACTGCGCGTTTTTCAGTAGTAAAGTCCGGGATGATCGGGGTCAGCGGGCTTGCCTGGCTCTTAGTGGTGAGGTCGGCGCCGACGCTTACCACTTCGAATTTGAGGTTGGTGTTTCCGCTCATTACCGGGATGTTTCTGCCGACCCATCCTCGGTGCACAGATTTTCCGATGAGCTGTTTTGCGTTGGTGTCGCCGTTTACCTGGTATATTTCAAAATATTCGACATTGGCGGTCTTGTTGTAGCGCGGATTGTTCGGAAGCTTCCAGTCCAGGCGAACGCTGAACTTTGTTCCGTCGTGAGTGATCTCGGTGTCGGCAAGTTCGGTTGGAGCAGCCGGAGCAGGCTGGCTGGTTCCGTTAAGCAGCCTCATGCGTCCCAGGCTTAGCGCATAATCGTTTTTGTTTCCTTCGAGCTTTAGGCCGATGACAGCAAGCGTTTGGCCTGCAAACTGGCTCAAGTCAATAGTTTTTGTGTTCCATCCGGCATTGGCCGCCAGTCCAAGAGGAATATAGCTGAAATTGGTTATGCCGTTTCCGCTTTCGAAGGCAAGAGCAAGAGAAGCATAGCTGCTTTGGCTGGCAAGCTCAGACGCTTTGAAGGTAATCTCACAGCTGCTGCCATTGACAACGGCGAGCTTTGTTTTGTAAAGCTTCAGCTCGTTTTCGCCCGAGAGGTTGCCGCTGATTTTCACGGAAGCCCCGCCGTAGTAGGCGTCTTCGTAGTTTATTCGGGCCTGCAGACCGTTTCCGTCCTTGCTCCACCACCACATCCATGTAGGCATTATGTCGGCTGTGCCCATGTCAGACCAGTTGTTGCTGTATATTTTCTGTCCGTTTTCGTACCAGGCGATGCCGTTTCCGGGATTGAAAGAAGTCGCGAACGGCCACTGCTTGATCACCGATTTTGCGGGGTAAATGTTGGCAATGCCGAAGTCGGAAGGCGACTGGGTGGCGTAGGCCGCTTTCGTTTTCGATGGGTTTCGCTCCGGTCCGCTGAAGTACTGCGTGAAGTCGTGGATGAGCTTGACCTCTTTCTCCAGGTCCGTGTTGGCCGGCAGGTTGCTTCCTCTTACCGGTTCTCCCCAGAATGCAAGGCTCACGCCGTTGCTTTTGACGGCATCAAAGCTTTTGATTCTGTTGGTCTTGATGGCGTCGAAATTGATTCCCATGTACACATCATAAGGGCTTCTTCCTATTCTGTTTGCTTCCGTTCTTGAGTTTGCCGTTCCTGCTGAGTTCCATTCATAATTGATGAAAGCTGCAGTGGTGGTGGTTTTCCCCTGGTACTGAAGCCATTCCGAATTGCTCGAGTCCAGCTGCTTAATCCAGAAATTTCGGTTTCCGGAGTTGTACCAAACATAGTAAAACCCGATTTCAAAGTCGTCCATTCCCAGTGCCGCGGCTTCTTCTTTCAATGTTTGCAGCCACCTTTTCCCGGCGTGTGCATCGTAGGTGCCGCTCATTCTGTAGACTTCCCAGTTAATGCTGATCCCGTCCAGGCCGTAGTATTTAACAATCTCGACGGCTTTTTTTGCATGTTTGTAGTGTCCGTTTGCGTCTTTGTCGAACAAATGCGTCCAACGGGCACTTGAGGTGGAAGTTCCGTCTGCAATAGTGATGTTGGCAAGTACCTTCATGCCGTTTTTGTGGCATCCGTCTACGAATGAAGCTGGAGGAAAAACCAAGTTGCCTCCTCCGGGAACCCAAAGCGCCAGCATGTCGCGATACTGCGGAAAGTGCATGACGTTGGCGTGAAAGTTGGCGCTGCCGCGTGCTTCTCCGGGAAGAATGTGCCATGCCCAGTATTTTCTCTCTGGACTGAGGTTCGGGTCAACCTGCGAACCCTGAAAACTGAAGCGTTCCGCCCGGGGAATCCGGCTGATTTGCCAGTGGTCGTCGTTGTTGTTTCCCGGCTGCCAGTTCATAATGTAATTTCCCGCTTCGGGGACAAAGGAAAAACCCTGAATACCAGGCGCAGTTATGACATCCTGTCCAAGTGATGAAAGCGAATATGCCAGCAGGCATATTAGAAAAGTAAAATTTTTCATTAGCGTACAGTGTTTAATTGTGAAAAAATAGCCCTTGGGCTTTTTTTAGAATATATTCGTTGCGAACCTATCGGTTTGCAAACATTTTTTGACCGCTTCTTTTATATGAATGACTGGTGTGTCTGAAGCTGAGAATACACTTAAGCTATGGATTATTCTATTATATGTGCTTTCTGCCGTTCATCTCCTTAGAGTATATTGACAGGCTTTGCGATTGTAATGTCTTTTGTAATCTGTGTCTTAATTTGTTGGCCTGCAGCGTTTGTTTTCTTTGGTGAAAATTGATGTTATGATGCTGTATTAACTTGTCCTATGTGAATGTTTGCATGCATGAAAAATGCAAAAACATCACGTATGGTTCTTTGAGGTTGTACTATTTTGATCAACTACAAAGTGTTGCGTTTTTTACAAAATGGAATTAGAAAAGATGACTAATATTGGTGGTATGGTTATAAATATAGGGTTTAAATCATGTTTTTTCAATAAGTGCTAGGCGGGATTAATGATTTTCTTTGTATAGTTATTTTCTTGAGTTCTTATTTTTATTAAATATCTTGTTTTGATATAGTCATATTTTTTATTACTAATTTGAATTGATTTTTCGCTTGAAGTTTGATGAAATCCCGATGACTATCTCGTGAATTTGCCCGGAAGCATCTTGATTTTTGTTTTAATATCAAATTACATTCATGTAAGCCCAACATAAATGAGGGGGAAAACGTCAAAAAAGGTGGGTAAATAAACAGGCCAAACGGTGAATCTATAATTTGAACCATTTTAATATTGGCCTTTCTGTTCAATTGTTAATTTCTTTGTACCATTAGCGGCAGTGCGATGTTTGGAGCTGGGGTTTAAGAAGATTGGCGTCTATTACATAAAAAAATGACAGGATTGCCAGGGATAATACATTTTTGATTTAAAGGGGATAAGTTGATTTTCTTTAAAAAATACAAGGTGTGAGCCTGCCGGATTTTCGGGCGGCAATAATTGGTGATTTCTTTCACAGAAAAGCGAAGCGTTGCCGCGGGCAAAACAAAACCCTGTCTATGTTTTTAAACATTTGTAGCCCGTTGAATAACAAAACAGCCGATGAACAAAAAAACTTTAGACAAGTGCATGTCCGAAATAGAAGTGATGATCGGTCATTTGACCGAGTTGGGAAAGGAGGTTCCCGCGTCGGTTCTTTTTTCGGTGCACGAGTACACAGAGGCTGTGCAGCACACCTACAAGCACAAGCGGATGCTTTTCGAGGCGCATAACACACTGTCCCTTTTGGTTTTTCCGGCAACTCCCAAAAGCATTCTTTTTCATTGCGAGCGGGTCGACATGTTTGGAAAAAGCGGAACTCTGAGAAAGATCCTGGGTAAGTATCCTTGTCTGAATTCCTTTATACTGTTCGGCTTCGTTGCCCTGACAGGCCTTTTGGTAACTGCGTTTTCGAAAGAAGTTAATTCGGATAGCTTGGCGCTCAGTCTTTTGGCTTCAAAAGGCAGCGTGATGATCCGGAATTTTTTCTTTCTGGCCTCGGCTTCAGCGATTGGCGCTACGTTTCTGGTGCTCTCGGATATAAAGGCTGAGCTTGATGTGAAAGCGTATCATCCAGATCAGAATCCGTCCCATCGCTTTACCATAATTCTGGGAATTCTCGGGGGTGTGCTGCTCAGCGAGCTAATTCCGATTTCCGGCATCACCCAGGAAATCCATGTGGCCGAAGGGCAGAAGCTTGTGCTGGCTCTGCTGGGCGGCTTCTCATCCAAAATCGTTCTCCGGTTTATAGAGAAAATCAGAAAGACCGTTGAAATGATGCTTCAGGGTGGCGAGACCGTTGAGAACAGACTGAAGCCGGCATCGCAGGATGCCAGCCAGATGCTCAGCACGCAGAAGGAGCAGCTGCGAAAAATGGAAGCCATCAGCAAAAAGCTGGCGAAACACCACCGCAAGAGTTCTCCACCTTCCCAATGACCAGTCGGATTGTTTGGGAAAGCACTCAGGCATTCAGTTGATGGCTGTGGATGTTTTTCTTATTCTTTTGAATAATGGAAAACCGGTGGCAAGCGCAGTTCACCTGCTCGCGGGCGTTTTATTCCTTGGCTGTACCCTTTAGTTTTATGTGGACTTCGCCGTTAGGGTCTTTTACGCTTTTATCTTTGATTACACTCACTGACTCAATCATATTGGGATCCAGGTTATTGAGCGTATCGTAGCCGACTTTTTTTCCGTTGATGTAAATCGATGCTCTTTTAAGTTTAGACACCACTTTGACTTTTTCGGGAGCGAAGTCGCGCCGGATGGCTTGCATGACTTTATTGTACGGGAATTTCTTTCTGACATTGCTTTCGTTTGGCAGTGAGTAAGCAATGTATTCGTAATTTCCGTTTCTGCGGGCAAATGAGTAAAACCGTATGCGTTTTTTTCCCGTTACGCTGAACACATACTGGAAATTTTCTCCGGTTTTGCTGACTGCTTCCACTTGTTCGCCGGAAAGGCTTTTTTTCAGTTTCTCATAGTAAACGGGTGAAAAATAGTATTTTTTTTTATTGCTTTCAGGCAAACGGATTCCCTGAATATTCTGGATGTCTGTATTGCCCAGCCGTTTGGCGGTGAATTTTTCACCGTCCTTTTGTTTTTCAATCTTTCGCATTACTGCGTCTAAAGAATCTTTAATGCTCCAGACTTGGGCAAAGCCGGAACCGGACAGAAATAATACTAGTATTAATGTGAATAGCTTTTTCATTAGATTTTTCAGTTTTGTTTTTCAGATGGAACATCCGTAATAATCATGCTTCTCATGTGTGTTAAGGCCGATTGTCATGGATGTTTCATGTAATTGTTTTTTTGTAATTATGAAGGCCGCATAGCTGCAGGGGGTAAGTTGCTCAGTGTTATTGTTTTGGGAGTGAAATACAGCTCTCATTTGGCAATAGAGATGATTTTTGAGTTATAAATTATTCATTCCTATAGGTAACCTGTTCTTGATATGCACACATAATTTATAAATGCATGCTTCTCTTGCCAAGCGGCCTCGTATCAATCCTGATGAAGAATGATAATATAGTTGTCTTCGTACAGCACTTGCTTTTCCTGCCAGGCCATATAGTCCAGCAAATCCTGGTCAACGGCCGTGTCTTTTTGGATGAGCACCGTCCAGGAAAGCAGGGCGAGCAGGCTGGCGGCCGCGGCTCCCGCGGTCCAGAGTTTCCACCGGCTTCTGCGGGGCTTTTTCCGCAGGGCTTGCCGGACCAGCTCCTCGGTGTGCAGGTTTCTGCATGGCTTTTTTTCCGGATGGAAAAAAGCAAGCAGCGCGCTTTCGGACGGGTTTAGAATCGTGTCGCCGTCCAGCAGTTCTTTCTCTTCCTCCCGCCGGCTGGTTCCTTCCATAAATCGGTTAAAGAGCCGTTCTTTTTCCTTGGCTTTCATAGGCGTAATATTGGTCTAAGGCTTTTTTCATTTTCTTTCGGGCGCGGGACAGCACGACCCGTATGTGTTCGGCTGTCAAGCCGGTAGTTAGGGCAATTTGCGCGTTGTCCAGCCCGTCAATGCTCTTGAGCAGCAGGATTTCCCTTTGTCGGGCGGGTAGCGTTTCCATGCACTTGAACAGCAGATGCTTCGTTTCGCTGTATTCCACCGGCGAGCTGGCCGTTGACAAACTGGCCAGCTCCAGCGCTTCTTCCAGATTATTTAGCCGCTTCTTCTTCGCCAGCCGCTTCAAGCTTTCGTTTCGGCCGGTTTGCCAGCAGTAGGCTTCCAGATTATCTACCTGGTCAAGCGTTTTTCGCTTGAGCCAGATTTTTACAGAAACCTCCTGCAGGACGTCTTCGGCGTCTTCCGGAGGGACATACCGCCGGATCATCCCGTAAAGTTTTCCGGAAATTCGGATTAGAAAATGCTCTAGTTCTTTTTCGCTCATATTATGCTGGGTGAAGAAAAATTCCGGAATTCTTCAAATTTTTACTGCGTGTACATTATAATGATCCTTTTTATGAAAAAACATAACAGGCTTGTCGGATTTTTTTGTGCTGCATGCTTGGTTTATGCCTAAATTCGGCTGTTTCACTCCCCGCTTGTCCTGTCTTGTCGGAAAAGAATTTCCCAAAGTTGTTTTTGTGTGTTTATTCGAATCATGTTACATTTAAATATGATCAATATGAAACTTTTGAAGTTCTTTTTCTTCTGTCTGCTGTGGCTTAACATTCAGGCGCATGGCCAGCAGGCCAGACCCGTTTTATCCGATTCCGTTTTTCTATTCAAGATCCAGCTGGTGAATGCCGGGCCGCAGGACTCCGCGGCTGTGCGGTCGGTTCTTGAGGAGAAGAAATTTTCTTACGAGCCTTATCAGCTTGAATTGTCAGACGAGCATCCTGGGTTTGTTGTTACTTTCAATGTTGAAGAACACGGAGTTCGTTCCTTTGTGTCTAATACCGACAAGATTCGTTATTTCAGGTCAGGGCTAAGAGTCGGAAAGGATATTCCTTCTTCAGATGTGAAGAAAACGATTAGTGAAAATTTAGTAAATGTAATTACTAAATACGATGAGCTGTTTTTCAGCGGTAAATATCTTACGGTTAAAGCAAACTATGGCGTGTCTTTCGATGAGTATTACAGATTGGCAGTCAGAGAAAATAGAACCCGGAAAGACAACATAAGAGTGGCGATAAAAGGGTATCCTTCCGAAGAGATTCTCAAGACGTTGAACAATGCAGTGAACGAGTTAAATCAATTAATACACTTCCCTGTTTTTATTATTACTACTAACCCAAAACACTTTAATTTTAAGCACTTTTCTCTGACATTCTCATTCACTGATTTTTATCCCGTGGATGGCAGAACTACTGAAAAAATGGTATCATTTAATAAGCAATTAGGGATAGATGTACCTAAAATGTTGACTTTTTATCAAAAAAATATTAAAGAAAAGGTTTTAAAACGCATGCTGTGGCAGGCTTTAGTCAAACAACTCGGAGACTTCAACACCGTATCCAACGTCAGCTCGGTTTTTTCCAAAGATCAACAAACCGTAGGGCTTTCGGATTACGACAGGCGGGTTATTGAAAAACTGTATAATACTCCGCGAAAAAAAAAGTAAAGTAAAACTGATCGGGCTGCTCTCGGGCGGCCTGTTGCTTCTTTTGTTAGCCCGCCTGCTGCATGTCAAAATTCAGAGCAGGTGGATTCAGCCTTTGAAAAACCCGTGGATAAAATGGAATGCAAACGGCAGCCTGTACTTTTTGCCACTGTTTGTTTTTGTGCTGGGCGCATGCGATTACGCAGACAGCGCATTTCCTGGTATTCGGGAGCGGTTCGGCTTTGGGTATCAGTCTTTTGTGTTTTTCAGCTTTTCCTTTTTTTACCTCTATATAAATGTCCTTTATTTGTATGACAGAAAAATCCACCGCGCTATTTCCTCAGTTTTCTGGAAATTTTTGCTTAATCCGCTCTTTACTTTTTCTGCAGGCTGCGCGCTGACTTTCATGCTTATGAAGATTTTTCCATTTGTGTCTTTGGAGAAAGCGCTTGGCGGCAAATACCTGGAGGTTTTTTATGTGGCTCTTTTGCTTACAGGAGGCGTTGTGTTTTACCGCCTGAATTTTTTTGTAAAAAAAGAGCAGCGCAAAATAAAAGAAACACAGCGGCAAGCTGAACTTCACCGGCTCCGGTCGTCCGAAAATCAGGCCCGGCTGCAGGCGCTTACGGCGCAGATCAACCCGCATTTTCTGTACAATTCGCTCAATTCCATCGCCGGTCTTTCGCATGTCAGCGCGGAACGCGCGGAGCGCATGGCGCTGAATCTTTCGAATCTGCTTCGCAGCCGCCTGGAAGAGGAGCGGACAGTTTGGAGCGTGGGCGAAGAGCTGGACTTGGTAGATACCTATTTGGCTGTGGAGCAGGAGCGCTTCGGCGACGAGCTGCAGGCGGAGTGTTTTGTGGAGGAGGAGCTTCGGGAGGTCCAGATGCCTCGCTTTGGCCTGCAGACGCTTGTGGAAAACGCGATGAAGCACGGCATAAGCAAGCGGGAGGAGCCCGGCGGATTAATTTGTATCAATGGAAAGATCGAGAGGGGAAAAGCCGTATTTTCGGTTTTCGACAACGGGCCGGATTTCCCGAAAGACTGGTCAGGCGGGCACGGCCTGCAGAGTCTGCAGGAGCGCTTTGAAATTCTGTACGGAGATTCGTTCCGCTTCAGCGTTCAGAGCGGAGAAGGAAAAGCGGTGGTGTTGGAATTTCCTTTAAAAATTAATCAGCATGAAACATCCATGATAACCGGCCTTAACACACACGAGACGAATGATTGTAATGGATGTTCCATCTGGCCATTGAAAAATCATTAAGAAAAGATGAAAATATATGAGGCACTGGTTGTTGACGACGAAAAGCTCGCTTGTCAGCGCATGGAGCGTCTGCTGCAGGCGCATCCCGCATTTGAGGTGATTGGAGTATGCCAGACATTTCAGGAGACCGCGGCGTTTTTGCAGCGTCGCAAACCCGATGTGTTGTTTTTGGACATCGAGCTGAAAGGCAAAACGGGTTTTGAGGTATTGGAGTTCGTCGTTCCGGAAACCTATGTGGTGTTTTGCACGGCTTACGGCCATTACGCGTTGCAGGCTTTCGAGACCATGGCCGTAGATTATCTGATGAAGCCCGTGTTGCCCGAACGGCTGGCGCTTACGCTGGAAAAGATCCAGAAAAACGGATATGAGCGGGCAGAAGACCAATTTAAGCGTCTGGCTTCGGAGCTGGAGAAACTGCGTCCGAAGAAGATCATCACGTCTTTGCCTCACAAAACGGGCGACCGCATCCAGCTTATTCGGCTGGAGGATATAGTCTATTTTGAGGCGAACGGTAAATATGTGGATTATTACGACCGGAACGGCGGTAAATATTTGTCGGAGATGAGTCTGAGGCTTCTGGAGGAAAAACTGCCCGAAACCTTTGTGCGCATACACCGGGGAAAGATCGTGAACTGGGACTGCGTGCGGGAATTCCGGAAATACTTTAAAGGCAAATATATGCTGAAGATGAACGATGCCAAAGGCAGTTTGCTGGAGTCGGGCGGCGGCTACAGTGAGCGGATCAGAGAAAAATTGGCCGTATAAAAACGCAAACTGCGGCCAGTTTTAATTCAAGCGTGCTTGCCGTGTTTTTTTCAGACATACGCCGGTATAAGCTGCCATTCTGTTTATGTTGGGCTGTGGAGAAATTCTGCCTGCAGACTGTGCTTTGAATAGACTGTTGTGCGAAAAGGGAGGTGATTCGTCGAGTAAAATATGAATATTTGATTCTGTAAATTTACTTTGAGGATAAAAGTGAAAAAAATCAGTTTCTTTCCTTTTAAATTTCTGAAGGTTCGTCCTAGTTTTGTGCAACAAGAAACATCCATGATAATCGGTTTTAATACACACGAGAAACATGATCATAATGGATGTTCTATCTGGTCATTGAAAAACCATCAAAAACAGATAAAACAAAATAACAACAGTGAAAAAAGTTATCAACATAGTACGCGCTTTCCAATCTTCTGTGGCTAATATCTCTCCAGCTGCTTCAGAAGCGTGTTGTTGTTGCTGTTGTTAATCATCCTTTCTTTTCGCAGAAAATAATCCTTTAGCTTTTACAGAATAGAAGCAGGCAGCTGCGTTTGCCGTGCGCTTCCCTGTGCCGAATTTTTTTCGGCTGGCTGAAAGGATCTGTTTTTTCAAGAAAAATGCAAGTGATTGAATTTTTAGAGAACAATAAGTTCTTCCCGTTGCTTGTATCAAATTTTCAGAAACCTTTTACAATCCATTATAACCATGTTAAAATTTTTCTATCAAAACCTATTGGTATTTGTGCTGGCTGTTTATACTCAAACCGGCTTTGCTCAGCAAATGCAAACCCTTAAGGGACAGATTTTTGACGCGAAAAGCCAGCAGCCGCTGACGGGCGTCAGCATCAGCGCACCTGGCCGAAGCACGGGTGTTGTCACCGATGTGGACGGGAATTTTCAGCTGCCGGTCGTGTTGGCGGAGACGATTCGAATCAGCTATGTCGGTTATGTCACCGAAGAGAAAAAAGTGACTGCGGGCATGCTGCAAAGCGGGCTGAGGCTTCCGCTTAGCGAAGACGAGCTTGCGCTTTCGGAAGTGGTTGTGGTCGGCTCGAGGAACGCCGGGCGCACGGTGCAGGAAACGCCGGTTCCCGTGGATGTTATTCCGCTTTCGAAGGTGCTGCAGGCCAATCCGCAAGCTGATCTGAATGCTATTCTGACCTACGCGGCGCCGTCGTTCCAGTCCAACCGGCAAACCGGGGCGGACGGATCGGACCATATCGATCCGGCGACTTTGAGAGGCCTTGGCCCTGATCAGGTGCTGGTGCTCGTGAACGGAAAAAGGCGACACAACACGGCGTTGCTGAACCTGAACGGCGCAGTGGGGCGCGGATCAGTCGGAACGGATCTGAACACCATTCCGGTTTCGGCTATAGAGCGCGTCGAAGTGCTGCGTGACGGCGCATCGGCGCAGTACGGCTCGGATGCCATTGCCGGCGTTATCAATGTTGTGCTGAAGGAGCAGACCGGAGATCTGGAAGTCGGCTTGACCAGCGGCATCCACAAAGAAGGCGACGGCGAGCTGTTGCAGTTTACCGGCAACTACGGGCTGAAGGCAGGCAAGCGCGGTTTCGTAAATCTTTCGGCGGATGTGAGCAAACGCGGCTACACCAACCGCATGAAGGAGTTCGAAGGAAAGATTTTCGAGGATGCAAGCGGCAGGGACATCACAGAACGCGAGCTGAAAGCGCGCGGCTTGGAGCGCTCGGACTTCAACATGAGAGTCGGGAACTCGGAGTCCGTGAACGCCAGCCTGTTTCTGAATTCAGGTTTTTATTTGGGAGAAAAAACAGAGTTTTACGCTTTCGGCGGAGCGAATTTCCGAAGGGGAGTAAGCACAGCCTTTTACCGTTTGCCTTATCAGTCGCGCACAAACCGTTATCTGTATACGAACGGCTTTTTGCCTGAGATCCATTCGGATATCCAGGACCAGTCGCTGACGGTTGGCCTGCGCACGCAGCTGGGAGCGTGGCACCTGGACGTGTACAACAGCTTCGGTAGAAACCGTTTCGATTTTCGAGTGGAAAACACGTCGAACACCTCGCTGAAAGCCACGTCGCCGGATGCTTTTGATGCGGGCGCTTACGTCTTTCTGCAAAACGTTAGCGGGCTGAGCTTTTCCAAAAAGTACGATGTGCTGCAAGGACTGAACTTGGCTGTCGGCTCGGAGTTCCGCTTCGACCAGTATGAAATCATTGCGGGCGAAGAAGCCTCTTACGGAACCTACACCAATGAAGACGCGCTGATTACCGATCCGTCTGCGCAGCAGCCTGCGACTAATGAAAAAGGGCAAAGCTTGCCGGGCGGCTCGCAGGGATTCAGCGGATTTTCGCCTGCCAACGCCGCGGCCGCCGACCGCACTAACCTGGCGTTTTACGCTGATGCGGAACTGGATGTGCTGGACAATCTTTTCTTCGGAGGCGCCTTGCGCTATGAAGACTACAGCGACTTCGGCAGCACGCTGACCGGAAAAATCGCTTCACGCTACGAAATCGTCGGAGGCTTGGCGCTTCGCGGAGCCGTCAGCACCGGATTCCGAGCGCCTTCTCTGCACCAGATTTCCTATACTTCCGTATCGACCAACAGCATCGACGGCGAGCTTGTGGAAGTGGGAACATTCCGCAATGACAGCCCGGCGGCAAAGGCTTTGGGCATTCCGGAGCTGAAGGAAGAAAAATCAGTGAATTACAGTCTGGGATTGACTTTTTCGCCGAAAGACAACATCCAGCTTTCGGTGGATGCTTACCGGATCGACATTGACGATCGCATCATTCTGACGGGAACATTCGGGAAAGACGAGGCTACGCGCCAGGCGCTCGAAAGCGTGAACGCCGACAAAGCGCGTTTCTTTACGAACGCCGTTGATACGCGCACGCAGGGAATAGATTTCGTGGCTTCTTCGCAGTGGGAAGTCGGTCGGGGGAATCTGGACGCGACGCTGAGCGCGAACTGGACCAAGACCAAAGTGCGCGGCGAAGTGAAGACGACCGAGCTGTTGAAAGGAAAGGAAAACGTGTACTTCAGCCGAAGAGACCGCAGCCTGATTGAGAATGCCAATCCGAAATCCAAAATCAATCTGACATTGAACTACAGCATTGAAAAATGGGGATTCCTGCTGCGCAATGTGCGTTTCGGAGAAATTAAGGTGATGCACAGTTCGAAACCGGAAAGAGACCAAACCTACAGCGCGAAAATTGTGACGGACGCAGCGGTAAGCTACCAGTTTACCGAAAAGCTGGGCGTTTCGGTGGGAGCAAACAATCTGCTCGATATTTATCCGGACAAAAACATCAAGAGCCGCCAAAGCTCCGGGCGTTTTGTTTATCCGCGAACCATTTCGCAGTTTGGCGCAAACGGTGCATATTATTTTGCCAGGCTGAATATCAGGATTTAAGCTGGCATTGAAAACTTGAACTGCCGCTGGTCGTTTGTTTCGGCCTCAGAAAAAATTATAATCAAATAAATGAATGGGCCGCAAATGTAATGTGCGGCCGATTTCTTATTTTGCTTTCTTAAAAATTGAGATTTTATGAAGAAAATAAGTTTAGCTTTTTTGCTGTTTATTGGCTTTGTGTTCGGCCTGCACGCCCAAACCGGGACGATTGCCAGAAACGGAATGGTCTCCTCGGCCCATCCGCTGGCTTCCCAAATTGGCGTGGACATCATGAAAAAAGGCGGCAATGCCTACGACGCGGCCGTGGCCGTGCAGTTTGCGCTTGCCGTGGCCTATCCGCGGGCCGGAAATATTTCGGGCGGCGGCTTCATGGTTTACCGCGATGCGGACGGCAAAAAAGGATCGCTGGATTTTCGGGAAAAAGCGCCGGTTCGGGCGCACCGGGACATGTACTTGGATGCCGAAGGAAACGTCATCAGGGATTTAAGCCTGAAAGGCGCTCTGGCAGTCGGCGTTCCCGGGTCGGTGGACGGCATGTTCACGCTTTGGCAGGCCAAAGGAAAGCTGGACTGGAAAACGCTTGTGCAACCGGCAATTGATTTGGCGCAAAACGGCGTGGTGCTTACGCAGGCAGAAGCCGAAAAGCTGAACGGCTATCAGGATGTGTTGGAGGAAGTAAACGGAAAAAGCACTCCTTATGTGCATGCGGATAAAAACTGGAGAAGCGGCGAGCGCATATTTTATCCCGAACTGGCCAAAACGCTTCGGCGCATTCAAAAGTCGGGGCGCGACGGTTTTTACAAGGGAAAAACGGCCAGGCTGCTCTTAAAAACGATTCAGAAAAACAAAGGGATTATCACCCAGGAGGATTTGGACAAATACCGCTCGGTTTGGCGCGGAACGATTGCGGCAGATTACAGAGGCTATCAGATCTCTTCCATGCCGCCGCCGTCGAGTGGAGGAATTGCCCTGGCGCAGCTGTTCATGGGCTCGGAGGAAAAGCAGCTGTACCGTTATCCGCATAATTCGGCGGAGGCGATTCATCTGATGACCGAACTCGAGCGGCGTGTATATGCTGACCGTTCGGTGCATTTGGGCGACCCGGATTTTTTCGACGTGCCGGCGGAAATGCTGCTGAATCCGGATTACAACCGGAAAAGGAACGCAGGCATAAGCATGCGCCGCAAAACGGATTCGCAGGAAATCAGG
>JAKSBZ010000128.1 GCA_022360875.1 Cytophagales bacterium
GAAACTGCTGCTCAAGAAGCTTCTTCCTATTGAGCTGGTCAAGTTTTGAAAACCAACTCTGGTTAGTGTATTCCTGAAACCTATGTTCCTGCTTTGAGGGGAATTCTTTAGGATCTTCTTCCCCATACACGCTAACACAACATATTGATTGCAGCACGATTCCCAGTGCCCAGACATCTGACTGGACATCATATTCCTGTGGTTTGCCTCTTTTGATAGCTGCATTCGCTTCGGGAGATGTATAAAGAGGTGTCCCACAGGGGGAGGAGGGTCTCTCTGGCTCAACATAGCGGGCAAAGCCGAAATCACAGAGCCAGATATGATCCTTCCTGGGCGATAGCAGGATATTTTCGGGTTTAATATCTCGATGCATAATGCCCTGATCCTGTAAATGGATCAGGGCATCAACAAGCTGTCGTCCGACCAGAAGGGCAAGTTCGGGACGCTTTGCACTCGGGTGGGCAAAAATACCTTGAGCAGACTCTCCTGCCACCGTACTAAAGAGATCACCGCCATCAATAAATTCAGTAATCTGTGCACAGATAAAGAAATTACCTGTGGGGATCTGGCCGGGTTTCTGGATCAGACAATACTGGTCTTCTGTATCATCATCTTTCATAAGCATGGCATAGCTACGAACAATATGTTTATGGGGACTGGTGCAGAGGGCGATTATTTCCCCTTTATGACCCTGGTAATACTCAGGGGAGCGTTCGTAGTTTATAAATTTGACCGCGAAAGGTGTGCCATGTTCATCAAGCCATTTGTAGACCTTGGCATAGCTACCTTCACCTAATTGGGTTGGTGATGGTTTGTCTGGTTTCAGATTTAAGATCTGTCTCAGTGCATCTTCTGAACTTCTGGCGGAAAATTTAACTCCCCAGTTGACTTTGGGAGTCAATGCCGCTGGAGCAGGTACAGCAGTTAATGATCGGGCTTCAATGGCTGTTTCTGGCACGGTTTCAGAACTGGATTCACCTGCTTCACTTACTTTTAAGGAAGCTGCAGCTTTATCTAATGGTGTTGTCTCTTCTTTCCCATACTTTTTTTCCATAGCAGTATGCTTTATGGGAGAGCTGGTTGAGGCTGTGGCTTCATACATGGCAGCGGTTTCAATAGTTAACGGTAATACCTCCTTTGACCGCAAAGAAACAGATGGATTATTAACGAGAGGGTTAGAGCTGCTTTACAAAAAGCGTTCGATACCGGTGTAGACAGAAGCACGCCCCGGACGACAGAACCCGGCAAGAGAGAGGTTATACCGTTCCGCCAGCTCGACCGCCATGGTTGTAGCAGCAGAGACGGCCAGCAGGATTTCTACTCCGGCGGTGGCTGCTTTTTGAACCATCTCAAAACTGGCCCGGCTGGTGACCAGAACCACGCCATCTTTCCAGCCTTCTCTGGCCCGCAGCCCAAGAAGTTTGTCGAGGGCAACATGGCGGCCAATATCCTCACGTATGGCCAGAATATCTCCGCTGCTGTTTAGCCAGAGAGCGGCATGGGTCGCCCCTGTTAACCGGCCCAGTTCCTGATTGTCTCGCAGGGTTTGCTTGAGAATCCGGTCAACTGTGGTGAGCTGGAACTGCTGAGTATTCGGTAACCGACTGACATCTCTTATCACCTGGTGCAGATTTTCAGAGCCGCAGATGCCGCAGCCGGTTCTTCCGGCAAGGGTACGACGGTGCTCTTTCAGTTCTTGGTCCCGCCGACTGGATAGTTCCATCCTGACCTCGATCCCGTTGCAGGCTGTGGCAATATCAATACCGTAAATCTCGTTAGGCCGGGTAATAATGCCTTCGGCCAGAGAGAAGCCCAGGGCGAAATCTTCCAGATGCTGGGGGGTGCACATCATTACGGTATGGGAAATACCGTTATAAACCAGGGCAACAGGGACTTCGTTGGCCAGGGTGTCTTTATTACGGTGCAAGGGTTCACAGTGGCGAAACTGCCAGACA
>JAKSBZ010000144.1 GCA_022360875.1 Cytophagales bacterium
CTTGTATTTTGCGCCGGACAAGTGGTTTGTGTATGTAGGCAAGCCGGATGCGCCGGTAAAGCTGGCAGTTCTGGGGGTGTTCACTTCTGAAAGCTATTTCATGGTGGGGGATGAAATACCTGAGCCGCCGGCGCCACCGAGGAAGCTGATGGAGATATTGAAAGAAGGGCAGGAAGTCAGTAAGAGGGATGATAAAGGGCTGGCCGCAGGAAGAGGTTTTGCCTTCGGAGTACGAGCGGCATTTGACTCCAAAACCAAGTTTCTCATTTTTTACGGAGAGTTTTCCTTTGGGATGGGCTTCGACCTGATGATTAAGAAATACGCGGATGACGCTCTATGCAACGGGAACAGTGACTTCGGGATTGACCACTGGTATGCGCAGGGACAAGCTTATGTATATATTTCTGCTAAGATAGGAATTGAAGTTACTGTTTTATTAAAAGACATTAATGTAGTTATTATTGAGGCTTCTTTTGGCGTGTTGCTGCAGATACGGGGCCCTAACCCATTTTACTTTCGGGGAATCGTGAGTGGAGATTTTTCGGTGTTAGGAGGAATGGTAACAGGAAGCTGCAAGTTTAAGCTGACGGTCGGGGAAGCCTGCGAGTTTTCGGAGTCATCTTCTCCGTTGGATGATATACAAGTTATTGCAGAGCTGACGCCTCGCGATGGCAGCAAGGAGGTAGACGTGTTTACCAGCCCGCAGGCAGTGTTCAACATGTCGATTGACAAGGAATTCACGATACCGAATTATGAAGAATCAGGGCCGGCCGATTTTTATTTCCGCATTAAGGTGGATCAGCTGAGGCTTGTGGATAAGAATGGCCGCGAGGTGGACGGCGAAGTGGAATGGAACGAGGATCACACGGTGGCTGCTTTTAAACCGCATGAGATCCTTCCGCCGAAGGCAGCTTACACTTTTAAGGTTAAATTGCTTTTTGAGGAAAGAAAAGGCTGGAACTGGATTTTGGTGCCGGATGCAAAAGAAGAAAAGCAGATCGCGGCCCAAGAGGCTCGCCTCAAGAAGGCGCGCAAGCAGGGCAATGATACGCGGCAACTCGAGCGTCGGCTAACGCAACTTCAGAGGCAGCTTGATCAACTTCAACCGCCGGCACCGGCCGAAAACACTGATGTCGCTGAGGATCAGGTGGCCAAGTAC
>JAKSBZ010000222.1 GCA_022360875.1 Cytophagales bacterium
AGGCTCTTCCGGAGGAAATCAAACAATTGAAAGGGTTGAAATCACTGATTTTATCAAAAAATCTGTTTGCGTCTATTCCCGATATATTATTTGGCTGTCAGGGTTTGGAAACCATTGTCTTAAAAGACAATTCTCTTTCGGAAGTTTCGGAGAAAATCAAAGAGCTTTCAAATTTGAAAAAGCTTGACTTTTCGGGCAATAAGCTGAAGGCTCTTCCGGAGGAAATCAAACAATTGAAAGGGTTGAAATCACTGATTTTATCAAAAAATCTGTTTGCGTCTATTCCCGATATATTATTTGGCTGTCAGAGTCTGGAGACCATTGTCCTGAAAGACAATTCGATTTTGGAAGTGCCGCAGAAAATCAAAGAGCTTTCAAATTTGAAAAAGCTGGATCTTTCGGGCAATATGCTGAAGGCCCTGCCGGAGGAAATCAAACAATTGAAAGAGCTGAAAACATTGGCTTTATCTAAAAACCAGTTTACTTTTATTCCCGATATTTTATTGGACCGTCAGGATCTGGAGGCCATCATTTTTAAAGACAATTCACTTTCAAATGTTCCAGAGAAAATCCGAACCTTTTCGAAACTGAAAATGCTTGACCTTTCGGGCAATCAAATATCAGAGCTTTCAGACAGTATTTTCCTGAAATCCAAGGAGGGCAGCGCCGAAACAGAACCAAGCTTCCCTCAATTGAAAAATCTGTTTTTAGGGAAAAACAAATTAAAAGCGCTGCCCAAAGGACTGGAGAAGTATCAGAGTCTGGAAATTGTTGATTTCAGCGAAAATCTGCTAGGTTCTTCTTTCAATAAGAATTCTGAAAAGGGAGAGGCGTGTTTGAAGAATATTTCGTCGTGGGAAAATCTTGAAATGCTTAAGCTCAACGGAAACAAGCTGGAGAGTCTTCCGGAAGGACTGGCAAATTGTGTTCGGTTAAAAGTGCTCGACAGCTCAGGCAACCTGATTAAATCTGTTTCGCTGTCAAAGGAAAAGAACGCCTTGAAAAACTTGACAATGCTTTTTCTTCAAGACAATGAGCTGAAAGAGTTAAGCGGTCTTGAATCCTGCCAGGCATTGACTACGATAAACCTGGCAAATAATAAGATTGAAAATTTGTCCAATGAGTTTGAAAGTTTAGAAAAACTGCACACGCTGTTTTTGGACAAAAATTTAATTAAAAGCCTTCCAGGCAGTCTGGGTGAATGCCAAAAACTTCAGTATCTGACTTTTACTGAAAATCCTGAAAGCATGGTTCCGGGCTCAATTTCTGTGAAAGAGCCCGGTTTGATCAAATGGTCGGATGGTTCAGGAACAGTTCAAGTGATTACCAAATAAAGGCTTTTCAAAGGTTTAAACATTCAGCTTGCCAAGCTTTGTGGAGAGCTAATAAATTTCAAACACATGAAAGATCTCTTAAATGATAAATTTAAAATTATCATTACCCCTCAGTCGGCCTCTTTGCCCGGAAACGGAAAACTCGTTGCGGAGTCCGGAAATTTCAAATTAAAAAAATCATCTAAAATAAAAGTTGGCGGTAGGCCGGCCATTTTGGAAATTAAGGAAAAGGACATGCCGGCAAATTTTAAATGCACGGCTGTTGGTCCTCTGCCTCCCGATTCTGCACAGCTCACTTCGTTTGTCATGACGAAAGGGGCTGCGGGCAAACTCAAAGACGCATCATCGGATAATAAACCATTAATTCTGAATGATTTTGAGGCGTCCTGCGCCTGTGCGGGAACTTACAAATCTCCCAACGGGACTCCAACGCCTTATAACGGCTCATGCAAGATGAAAATTCTTTTTGCCGGGCAAGTGAAAGTTAAGGGTAAGTAGCGTGGGAATTTATGAGGGTAATTGATTTACAGGGGGTTGCTGTTTTTTTTGGTTAATATGAGAGTTTCCTTCTGTAAGAAAAGGTTTTTTGAATGCCCGCCTGATTTTTCATACTCAGACATACTTATTCACCGCTTATTGTGCATGCATGAGGTTTGTATAATGGCCGCGCAACTTCTTCAAAAATGGTTCTGAATAAGAGAGGGTAAATTTCAATATTAATTGAATATTTATCAAATAAATTGTAAATATGAAGAAGTGAGAGTGAGGGCTTAATAATTCTTTATTCGTATGGAGAAAAAGGAAAGTCCAGCTTTATCAGCCGCTGATCTCGGCTATAAAAATTCCAAAATGGCCAAACAGAAAAAAGTTAAAAAAGTATCTTTAAGCATACTAAAAACAGCCAGGGACAAGAAAGAAGAGCAATCCTTTTTCTACTTGAAGCACGCTTACGACAACAAGCTGAAGTCAGAAGGCGAATACGATAAGATGATCGTTTACATGTCTGGCGGGGCAATTGTGTTGTCTGTCGGATTTATCAAAGATCTTGTTAATGTTGATGAGTCAGTTGGTTTGTGGTGCTTGTTTTGCTCGTGGGCCTTTTTTGTTTTAGCCTTGCTGGTCTCGTTATATTCCCATAAAGTTTCTGCTGATGCCTGGGATGAAGAAGTGGCTTACTGGCATTGTGAGTTGAACAATAAAAAACACTCAGAATCAGAAAAGTCTAAGCTTTATGTTTGGCTGACTGGCAATTGCAATAAATTGGCTTTATTGTTATTATTTTCAGGCGTAGTATCACTTATAGTGTTTGTTTCAATTAATATACATTAAAAAATGGCAAAGCAGAAAACAAGCAAAAGCACCGGCAAAAAACAGAAACCTGGAAGCTCAAAAGTTGAGGAATTGTCTCCTGTTGTTGAAAAACCTTGTTCAGTTTTAGAGCGCAGAGGGACAACGCCCAGCAGCCGGGTGAAGCCGTCAGATTCGTCGGATGATCCGAAATAGCGCCATTTTGTATGGCATGAATATTTTTTGAGCTGGCGATTTTGTCTGGCAGCGATTACCCGCATATCTGCAGAACAGGCAGGCACGGCATAACTTCTGGGAGAAATAGCGGAAGGCAGGCGCTTAATATCCGGATGCAAACTTTTGCAGCGAAAATCCAGTATTTGCCAAAAAATATCCGTTTTATGGGCAGAGAACAGGCTGTTTATTTATGATTCCCTGATTAGTTATTTCCATTTCCCAAAGTTTTATTTTTTTATTGTATATTCGCGTTGTTAGATGCTTTTCCAACTCATTACCCATTCAGATTGTATATCCCTTCTCGGCTCTGGATTCGTTGTGACCCTCAAATTAACTTGCTGTTTATTTTTGGTGGATCGTCATTCATAACACACCCCAATGATTTTTAGCCCAAAAAGCTAATATAACTACGATAAAATTATTACATGGCAACTTTTAGCAAAAAAGAAAAAGAAAAGAAGCGCTTGAAAAAGCGCGAGGAAAAAAAGAAAAAAAAAGAGGAACGAAAAAATAATTCACAGGGCGGCGACCTGGACAGCATGATTGCCTGGGTTGACGAGTTTGGAAACATTGTGGACGAAAAGCCTGATCCGGAACAAAAGAAAACGATCAAAGCGAAAGACATCGAAGTTTCTGTCTCAAGAAAAGAGGACGAGGAAATACCTGCAGAGCGCAAAGGACACGTGGATTTCTTCAACGACCAAAAGGGCTTTGGGTTCATCAAAGAGCAGGAGACAAAGGAGCGGTTCTTTTTTCATGTCAATGGGCTGATTGACGATGTTGTGGAAGGAAACCTGGTGACCTTTGAGGTTGAAATGGGCTTGAAGGGAC
>JAKSBZ010000081.1 GCA_022360875.1 Cytophagales bacterium
GCAGCAATATGGAGGAACTGATGACTGCCCAGGAAGAAACCAGAGCCCGCACAATAAATTTTGAAGAATTAATTCTAAAGAAAAACGACGAAATCAGGGCGTTGAAAAGGCAACTGGAAGGCACGGCTTAAGCATAAATTGGACAGCTTCCCGATTGTTTTGTATCCGAAAATTTTACCATCTGCGGATTTATAACTAAACAGGCCTTTGCCCTTCTCTACGAAATTTGAAGAAAATTCATTGCTTGAATTTGCCGATGACAGATCAACAACCAAAACAGATGGATACAAATCCGATTCCCAGGGCAGAAAGCGCTCTATTATCTTTGGATTTATCGGCTTTCCCTCAAAAACAAAAGCTGTATAGTCCTGCAACTGATATTCCTCCTTATTCGCAGGAGCACGACAAGACATCAGCAAACATAAACCTGCCAGCATGATACACAGCTTCCTTTCCATAGCGTTTTACTTTCTAATAAATTGACTCACAGCCAATACAAATTCAAGTTTCCCCTTCAGCTGCTCAGCTGGGGAATCTTGGATTTTTCTTCTGACAAGCGCATAATCAGCTCATCGTAATTGAATTCGTCTATCAGCTCACACACCATCCTGCATCCGTTAAACAAATGGGAGGCGTCCTGCTGAAAATTCGGAAATTTCATTTGTCCGAAAGCCTCAATCATATACTCTCTCGCTTTTATCTTCAGCATCGCCTCAATCATCCCAATTTCAAGCGGTATGTAACTTTCACGGAGATACAAAGGAACTTTCATTAAGAAATGCCGGGGCATAGAATCTCCCAGCCTCCCGGCCAAAAGATTTACGAGCAAAGTACGCAGTCTGACTTTCAGCTTGTGCAACAGTCCCGTAATCATCGCCTGATATTCTAACGGATACTGATCGGCGTGTTCCACATATTTTCCGGCGTTTTTATATTCAACATTCTTTTTAACACTTGCAGACCCCTTCCCTTCCAACAAATAGCCTAGAAAAATATACTGACCATATACGCTTACTGACTGATCAATTGCATGCACTGGCGGTGTTTTCACGTTGAAAGGCACTCTGCCAGTATATGCCTCTTTCTTTCCCAGCCCTAGATTAAACAGCACATTTCCCCCCTGAATAGTCTGCCAAAAACGATCAAAATTGCCCAACAGCAAATCATACAAATACAGCTCTCCCAGTCCGGCCTGCACATCGGGCTTATCCAGCGCCTCCCTCAGCAGCCGCTCGCCCGGACCGCTGCCAAATTCTTCACTCATCCCGGTTCGAGTGATTCCCTTCATTTTCTCCATGATCAAGCAAGTATGGCTGAACTCACTTTTCTTGGAACAGTTTATCTTCTGCTCAATTTCATCCCGCAAAGCAGGACTGTGCAAAGTCCTAACTCCCTGCAGAATTTCATCCAGCAACGGATCATTCTGCTCAATAGCAAGCGTTTCGGGTGCTTCCGTTCGCCGGCCCATTACTCTGATAAAATTTGAGGCAAAAGCCTCTTTTTCAGGATGCCAGGAAAATGAATAATTATAACCTGTAACATCCGGGCTCACAAGCTTTATAATCAATTCGCGTCCGTCGAGCATCTTGAACTCATACACGGCGCCGTACAGTCCCTGCTGCCCCAGCTTCTTCAGACTTTGGTAATCCACCTGCTGCGGGTCAAAATCCAAGCTCGGCTGCATGAGAGACATCACCCCTTGACGCTCCTGGAAATACTCGCCTGAAGGTTTTTGTATGCCGTGGGACACTTCCCGCACAGGTTTGGTTGCGCTTCTTTTCTCCAGCCCGGAATGAACAGACCCCAAAGCTTTTTCCATTGCCCCCATATCATACACCAGCTCATCCGATTCGCCGCTCTCCCCAATATCAATGCTTAGCCATTCATCTGTCAACCTGGGCGTCAGCGACAGTGTCCCAGGCTTTTCCAACCCCGCCTCAACATATAAGGCATCCACAGTCTCCTGAATTTTCTCTTTCAGCCTGGAGTTTTTTAAACCCTTTTTTGAATACACATACTCAGCCAGCAACTTTGCAAGCACTATGTAAGGGGGCGCATAAGTTACCAAATCCGGTTGCAAAGAAGCACCTCGGCGCCCCTTCCCCCACACAGACCGCCTTGATTCCGGCAATCCGATTTGGGTAAAATAATCGGTGACAGACCAATTCACAGACAATTCCAGACGGTTCTCTGCCAGGTTAAAGTTTGCTTTAGGAATGCTATGCTCGGAGCTGGAAAAAGGAAAAAGTTCGAAAACAGGCTCTGCTTCTTTCCTGATTTTGGAAAACTCGGAAAGCAGCCCTACTCCCGAAGGAAATGCAAACAGCTGCCCTATTTGGCTTACCAGCTGATCCTTCATCGTTTCAGTAAGATGAGAATGCACCAAAGCCATTGGAAAAAGGGATCTGCCTTTGGTTGACTCCAGAATTTCCATCAAAGCCTGCTTGTCGCCCACAGCCAGTTCCTTGGAAATTCCGTACCGATAGCTGGGCATCATCGGAATGCGAAAAAATCGGATGTTATGAGTAATGAAAGCACGCTCTTTCTGCACTTCGCCCAACAAATGCGAATTGATTTCGAAGTCGTCATGCTTTCTCCGGCTATTCAGCCTTTGTTCTGTTATTTCATTCGCCCTTTTCCATTCAAAAATCAACTGCTCCAGGTTGTGCAAGGCCTTCAATGCGCTGTAAAGCGTTTCCTGTAAACCTTTCGGCGCCGATTTTGGTCCTTTACTCTCGTCCAGCTGCCGGACTTCGTCTGTAAGGAACTTATACTGCTCCAGAATTGACAAGACCTTCTGCTCAAAAAGATTCGGTCGATACACCGCTCCGCCTTCATTTTTGTCTGCCAAAAGCTTGCGGTATTCCTCAGGCAGAAGCATTGCCTGAATCAGAACCGAGCCGGGCGGCGGCATGCAGACTCCCCTTCGCCCAGAAGTCCTGCCGGAGAGATGTCTGCGGGGAATAGAAAAGCGGTACATAAGAAAATTCGCTGCTGAACCAGTCTATTCATCAGAAAATATTGAACCAACTTGAACGCCGTTTATTTCTTTGTCCGGGCCTTCTGGCGCACTCTTTTTTATTTCATTCAAAAAAGCAGCTGTTCAAAAGCAATCAGGCATTTCTAAGTCAGACCTATAAAAAAGTGTAAATGAAAAAGGCCCCGGATTCAACTTTCCGGAGCCTTTCGATATTTTTCTCAAGTAATATTGTTACTAATGCATTTCAGCCGTTTCTCAATCGTTATTCTGCGAACAGGCCAAACGCTGAAGCTTAAATGCCTCTTTCACCTTTTCCACATAGTCAAGCTTTTCCCAGGTAAAGGTCTCAACTTCTCTTGTCACCTCTTTTCCAGAAGTGCTGAAAGTCAAGGTTTTCACCTCAGGAGTTCTTCCCATGTGCCCGTAAGCTGCTGTTTCCAGGTAAATCGGATTGTCCAGCTTAAGACGCTTGATAATCGCCGCAGGACGCATATCAAACAAACGCCCGATTATCTGAGCGATCTCTCCGTCGGTCATATCCACTTTGGAAGTGCCGTAAGTGTTCACGTAAATTCCCATTGGATCTGCCAAACCGATTGCATAAGACACCTGAACAAGAATTTCGTCAGCCACTCCCGCAGCCACAAGGTTTTTGGCAATATGGCGCGATGCATAAGCCGCCGAACGGTCTACTTTAGAAGGGTCTTTCCCTGAAAAAGCACCGCCGCCATGCGCTCCTTTTCCGCCGTAAGTATCCACAATGATTTTGCGGCCGGTCAGCCCTGTGTCCCCATGAGGACCGCCGATAACAAATTTCCCGGTCGGATTGATGTGATAGGTGATTGTATCGTCAAACAGCGCCTGCAAGTCTGCAGGAAGTTTCGCCAATACGCGCGGCATCAGAATTTCAATCATATCCTTCTGAATTCGCTCCAGCATTGTATGATCTTCATAGTGAAAATCGTCGTGCTGGGTGGAAATCACTACAGTGTCCACGCGCTCTGGTTTGTGGTCATCACTGTACTGAATCGTTACCTGCGCTTTGGCGTCGGGACGCAAATAATCGATTTTCGTTCCTTCGCGGCGAAGCACTGCCAGCTCCTGAAGAATAAGATGGGACAGCGCCAAAGCCAGCGGCATGTAGTTCTCAGTTTCATTGGTCGCGTAACCAAACATCATCCCCTGGTCGCCGGCTCCCTGCTCCTCTTCCGAAGCACGCTCCACACCCTGGTTGATATCCGGCGACTGCTCGTGAATTGCCGAAATAACGCCGCATGATTCGGCGTCGAACTTATATGCTGATTTGGTATAACCAATTTTGTTAATCACATCCCTGGCAATATGCTGCACGTCAAGATAAGCCTCAGACTTAACCTCTCCGCTCAATACCACCAAACCCGTTGTCACCAACGTTTCGCATGCTACCTTCGAATTTGGATCAAATGCCAGAAAGTTGTCCAGCAATGCATCCGAAATCTGGTCTGCAATTTTATCAGGATGTCCCTCGGACACCGATTCTGAAGTAAATAAATAAGACATAGGTCGTTTTAGGTTTTATCATGCGGGGGAACCAAAATTAGAGTTTCAGATTTTTTCTAAAAAAACAACCCCCAAATGAAGTCTATGAACAAGTGTGCAAATTTAGTAAATTTTCCTCAAAGTCCACACTTCGTAATTTTTTTTCAATGAACTCAAGCCTGAATTAAGAAGACCGTCGGCACTTTGCCCAGCACCGGCACTTTTTTCTTCCAGTTTTTGACCAAGTCGGTTTTAATAAATTCCTCAGGCCCTGAAACATCCTTGGCCACACACAGCTGCGTGCTTGGGTCGCAAGTATTCAGTATATCTAACAACAAATGATCATTTCTGTATGGAGTTTCTATAAAAAGCTGTGTCTGATGCTTGTCTCTAGATTCTTTCTCCAGCCTTTTGAGCGCTTTCTTCCGCTCGGGCTTTTTGACCGGAATGTAGCCGCAAAAAGCAAACGACTGCCCGCTAAATCCCGAAGCCATAAGCGCCATAAACAGAGACGACGGTCCCGAAAGCGGCACATTCTGCACGCCGTTCCTGTGCGCCCAGGCCACAACATTGGCTCCCGGATCGGCAATGCCCGGGCATCCCGACTCAGAAATCACGCCCACGTCTTCGCCTTTCAGAACCCGCTGCATATACTGGTCAAGATCGCGGGACGAAGTGCGTTTGTCAACCACTTCAAAATCCAGTTCGTCAATCACAACTCCCAGTTTCAGCGAGCTGATATACCGCCTGGCCGTTCGGACATCCTCCACCAAAAAATATTTTATCCTCCGAATTGCTTCCCTGACTTGCAGAGGAATCACCTGCTCACCTGTTCCCATCGATATTACGTTGGGAATAAGGTATACCTTTCCTTTCGCCATTATTTCTCTCTTTTTCTCTATTAGCATCTTTTGCGCTTTCTTCTTCTCCTTATGGCCAACAGCAGCGCCTCCGGCAAAAAGCCTTCTCAATTCATTTCTTCAAAACGCTCATTCTTCCAAAAATGCCAGAACTTCCTCCAGCACACGGGCGGGCTCTTCTGCATGCAGCCAGTGTCCTGCCTGCTCAAAACAAACGAATTTCACATCTGTGAAAATATCCTCAATAAGCGGATAATCCGCCTCGGTAATATAATCCGATTTGCCGCCGCGCAGGAATAGCGCAGGCTTCATGAAATGAGCTCCTTCGCAAACCGGACGCACCACTTCCTCAATATGCCGGCGGATTACAGGCAGGTTCATTTTCCAGCGAAAATTCCCCTGTGCGTCCCGCGCAAGATTTTTCAAAAGAAACTGACGCACTCCCGTTTCCTGAACGTACTTTTGAAGTTCCCGGTCAGCTTCGCTCCTTTTTGTCAGCTCCTCTAGCCGAACTGCTGAAAGCCCTTCGATAATCTGCTGGTGATGAACCGGATAGGCTTTGGGAGCAATGTCCGCCACTATCAGTTTTTCAAGCATGTTCGGGTAGCGAACCGCAAACTCCATGGCCGTTTTTCCGCCCATCGAATGTCCCAGCACCACCGGGCGTTCCAGTTCATGCTTCTCGACAAAATCCCGCAGATCCTCAGCCATCACCTCGTAGTTCCACTCTTCAGCATGCGGGGAATTTCCGTGGTTTCGCTGATCCACCAAATACATGTGATAGCCTCTGGAGGCAAACTGCCTGGCCAGCGTCACCCAATTGTCAGAAAAGCCAAAAAGCCCGTGCAATACGATAAGGGGTTTGCCTTCGCCGTACTCCCTGTAGAACAATTCCATAGCCCGGTTTAATCCTCCAATTCTTTCAAATACATCTGAATGGTGTTCTCCAAACCAAAATACAGCGCCTCGCAAATCAGCGCGTGCCCGATCGACACTTCATCCAAAAACGGAATGCACTGTTTCAGGTATTTCAAATTCTCCAAGTCAAGATCGTGCCCTGCGTTCAGCCCCAAACTCAGCTCGCGGGCTTTTTCCGCTGCAGCCACATAAGGCTTCACTGCTTTTTCCCGGTCTTCGGCATAACCGCCCGCATAAGGCTCTGTATACAATTCAACGCGGTCCGCGCCCACTTTTGCGGCACCTTCAACCATTATAGGATCCGGATCCACAAAAACCGAAACGCGCACTCCAGCTTCCTTAAGCATAGCTATGACATTTTTCAGAAACGCCTCATTGCGCACAGTGTCCCATCCTGCGTTGGAAGTAATAGCGTCCGGCGCATCGGGCACCAAGGTCGCCTGAGCGGGTTTCACTTCCTGAACAATTTTCAGAAAACGTTCGTCGGGATATCCCTCGATATTGAATTCCTGCTTTACCACACCGATAAGATCGTAGCAATCCTGCTTAGTGATGTGTCGCTCGTCCGGTCTTGGATGGACTGTAATGCCCTGAGCTCCGAAACGTTCACAGTCTTTCGCCACCTGCACCACATTGGGGTTGTCATGCCCGCGGGCATTGCGCAAAGTCGCAATCTTATTTACATTCACACTTAGCTTCGTCATGATGGTAAGTTTTATCGTTCAACAGAATAGAGAGACACTCAAATGATGCGCATCTCCTGCGTTAATTCCCGCAAATACGCAAGTTAACCATTATGTTTGAAATTGCTAAGTCCCTGAATCCCCACAATTATTATTTTTTAATTAAATTGGCTGGACAAAGTTCTATTTCATAAAAATTCAGTAAACAATGAGCTTAAAAGAAACGATCAATGCAGATATAAAAGATGCCATGAAGAACAAACGCAAAGAAGAGCTAACAACTTTGCGGGGCATCAAATCAATGATTATGCTGGCTGAAACTGAAAAAGGTGCCGGCGAGGCGCTGAGCGAAGATGCAGAGCTAAAACTGCTGACCAAAGCCGCCAAACAGCGAAAAGAAGCCGGCGACCTGTACAAGCAGGAAAACCGAGCTGATCTGGCAGAGAAAGAATTCGCCGAGCTGGCGATCATTCAAAAATATCTTCCGAAGCAGCTTACAGAAGAAGAGCTGCGGGATACACTCCGCACAATCATTGAGCAGACTGGCGCCGCCGGACCTCAGGACATGGGCAAGGTTATGGGCGTTGCTTCCAAGCAGCTTGCTGGAAAAGCTGAAGGAAAAGCAATCTCCACGGCTGTAAAAGAACTGCTGGCAAAATAAAACTATTCATGAAAAACCCTTGGGAGAACGGCCGGAAGCCCTGCTCCCAAGGGTTATTTTCTTTCTGATTATGAGTACAATCGACTTGGTGTTAACCGTTCTGTTGATCTGCGGCGCTTACCGGGGATACCAAAAAGGGTTTCTGGTGGAAGTGCTTTCGCTAATAAGCCTGTTTGCCGGAATTGTAGGCGCCTTCTATTTCCTGGACGCCGCCACTGAGTTTTTATCCCAGTACTGGCATTCATACCAGCAAGCGATACCGTATTTGGCTTTCGTTATGCTTTTTGCAGTCATCATCATCAGTTTCCACACCCTGGGACAAGTCATCAAAAAGGTTCTGGACATGACCTTCCTGGGTTCGCTGGACAGTTTGGTCGGCGCCATGCTCGGTGCAGTAAAATGGGCGCTGGGCATTAGCATTCTGCTGTGGGCCATGCAGAGCACCGGACTCACCAACGCCGAATGGGAGCAAAACAGCCAGCTGTACCCGTATATTGCAAGCTTTGCTCCGCTCCTGTTTGAGTGGCTGGCTCCCTACCTGCCTCAGGTGAAAGAATTATTTGAAGAAGTGAAATCAATAATAACAACGGCCTCTTGATACTGATCATCGACAATTTCGACTCGTTCACCTACAATCTGGTGGATTATTTTGAGCAACTGGGGCATGACTGCCGCGTCGTGCGCAACGACTGCAGTCTTGAAGAGATAGAACGCCTTGATTTTGATTTACTAGTGCTTTCGCCGGGTCCCGGAAAACCCGAAGATGCCGGAATCCTAATGCAGGTCATTAAAAAATACCATCAACGCATTCCAATTCTTGGCATTTGCCTGGGGCATCAAGCACTGGGTGTTTTTTTCGGAGCCGAGCTTAAACACGCTCAGAAGCCTATGCATGGAAAACTTTCTCTCATCGAGCATGAAAAAGAAGGTTTATTCCATTCCATGCCTTCTCCGCTAGAAGTAACCCGCTATCATTCTTTGGTGCTGAAAAATTTGCCTGAATGTCTGAAAATTTTAGCCAAAACCTCCGATGAAGAAATCATGGCCTTTCAGCATAAAAAACTACCAATCAGCGGTATACAATTTCATCCAGAGGCTGTTTTAACCCAATACGGCAAAGAAATGCTGGCGGACTGGATACAGCTGGTTCAGCCAAAGAATTGATAAATTAATATATTTAGTTTAATTTGCATCCAAAACAGATTTTTTCACAGTATGGCATTACCCGTAAAAAAAGTAGGAAATTATAGTTTTATAGATGAAGGCAACGGTGAAGCACTGCTTTTATTACATGGACTTTTTGGCGCGCTAAGCAACTGGAACAGCGTAGTCGAACACTTTGGAAACAAATACCGGATATTGGTGCCGCTGATGCCCATATACGACATGCCCCTAAGAAAAGCAGGGCTCGACGAACTGCTGCGCTATGTCGAAGGATTCGTTTCGACTATGGGAATAGACCAGTTCCACCTAGTGGGCAACTCGCTGGGAGGCCATGTCGGACTGATTTACGCTTTGCACCACCAACAAAAAGTCAAGTCGCTGACTCTTACGGGAAGCTCGGGCTTGTTCGAAAACAGCATGGGCGGCTCGTTCCCCAAAAGAGGAAGCTACGAATACATCAAAGAGCGCGTGGAGTATACTTTCTACGACCCGAAAGTTGCCACCAAAGAATATGTTGACGAGGTGTTCAACATCACCAAGAGTATTTCGAAATGCATGAATATTGTAGCCATCGCCAAGTCTGCACAGCGCCAGAACCTGGCCCAGGAGCTTCCGAACATTAAAATTCCGACATTGTTAATATGGGGACTGAATGACACCATTACGCCTCCGGCCGTAGCCCACGAATTCAACAAACTTATTCCTAACTCCACCCTTAGGTTTATTGACAAATGCTGCCACGCGCCGATGATGGAATGCCCCGACGCTTTCAATGCACATTTGGGTAAATTCCTAAACCAACTCAATTAAGCTTATGATTGCCGAAGAACTGATCAACTACTCAATCCCTCCACTTAAAAAAACGGACACTGCCCAGATGGCTTTGCTGTGGATGGAAGAAATGAGAGTTAATCAACTGCCTGTTATCGAAGCCAACAAGTTCAAGGGGATGATATCCGAAGAAATGATCCTCGAAGGCAACACCCTTGAAGCTAAGGTCGGCGATTATCAGCTGCAGGGAGAAAACTGTTACTTGACGCCCGAGCAGCATCTCTTCGACTTTATCAGACTGGCTGGCGAGCACCACACCGACCTTGTGGCGCTGCTGGACGAAGAAGGTAAGTTCAACGGCATCGTTACGCTTGACAATGCCCTGCAGGCTCTTGCCCAAACCAACATGATTCAGTCCCCGGGAGGCATCATCGTGCTTTCTATGCGGCAGATTGATTACTCGCTTGCCCACATCAGCCGGCTGGCCGAAGAAAACCAGGCGAAAATTCTGGGACTCTACACACAGGACGACCCGCAGAATCCCCACATGCTTACTCTTACTCTGAAACTGAACACCAAAGACCTGCAGACCGTCAAGGCTACTTTCGAACGCTTTGACTATCATATTATAGCAACATTCGAAAAAAGCACAGTTATCACCAGCGATCAGGAACGCATTAACCACCTCCTGAAATACCTTGACATTTAATACTATCTCGGTACCAGCAATATGCTTAGATGCTTGTTACTCCTCCGCAGCTTTACTGTAAAGAAAGCCTTTATTATCCTATAGCACTTGAGTCCCTAAAGTCTCTCACAAAAAAATCTATAAGTGACTGAATATAAATTTTAATACTTTCACCCAAACAGGCTCAAATACTTAGAATTCCTCCCCAGTTGCTCGGTCATTCACCATAAGTTTTTATGCGTGCATTATCATTTTTTGCTGAATAATGATAATTTTGTAAAAACTTTGATAGGCTTTACGCGCAAAGTCTGAAGATTTTGCAATAAACAAGCTTCTCGGTTTTTCCATTTTCCGCGTAAGCATGAAAACAATTACAAATTTTCTTTTTCAAGAAAACACGGCTGCGCGCCGTATTCATGCTGGAAATGGCGAACAGTTTTTTAGTCATTGTTTTAACTGAGAAATACATGAAAATCGGACTGCACGGTCGAAACTTCCAACCGGACTCATTCACCTTCATCCAGTATATACTAGACACGCTTCAAGAAAAAGGCTGTGATATTTACCTTTCTGATACGCTCTACGCTTACTTGGAATCCCACAGCTTTCTGATACCCCGTACAGAGCAGTTTTCTCTTTACGACGATCTTAGTTCTCTCGATTTGGTGCTCAGTCTGGGCGGCGACGGCACGCTGCTCGATACCGTCACTTATGTGGGGGCCAGCGAGCGTCCGATCCTTGGCGTCAACATGGGACGCCTAGGTTTCCTGGCTTCATTCAACAAAGAATTTTTCGACCAGGATTGGGACAGACTCCTCACCCAGCCCCTGACCACGGAAAAACGCTCGCTTATCCGATTCGATTCTGACGATGAAGTGTTTGCGGGGCTTAACTTCGGGCTCAACGAATTTTCGGTTTTGAAACGCGACACTTCTTCAATGATCCGCGTGCATGCCTCTCTCAACGGACAATTCCTCAACTCTTACTGGGCCGACGGTCTTATCGTCAGCACGCCAACCGGTTCGACCGGCTACTCCATGAGCTGCGGGGGACCGCTTATTTTGCCCCAGTCCCAAAGCTTCGTGCTTACGCCGGTAAGTCCGCACAACCTGAACGTGCGCCCTATGATATTCCCCGACCACGAAACCATTTCGCTGGAAGTGGAGGGAAGAGCCAAACACATTCTGGTTACTCTCGACTCTCGTTCCTACAGCGTAAGCCCTGATATCAAAATCCGGCTGTCCAAAGAAAAATTCTTTGTAAACCTGGTACAGCCCGAAAACTATATTTTCTTCGATACCCTCCGCCACAAGCTCAACTGGGGAATGGACGCTCGCAACTAGCCGATCTTTCCCGCACAAAACTTTTTCAAATGCTCCCGCCTGCGCCCATGCAGGCATACTAAGCGCATATTCACGTCGTTGTTTATGATAGCAACCGGGCCCGGAAATCAGTTATTTTCCACTGCCCAGGCAAGCTTTCAGTGCGTTTAGCTTTTTCTTCGTTTACATTTTTTAACATATTTAAACCATTTAAATTCAGCTTGAATCCCCTAAAATTGATTCAATATATTATATTGCGTTTCTCATTTTGAAATCGAAATCTGTTTGAAAACAAAAGACATAATATATCCGAAAACACTTATCCAGCTGGGAACACTCACCGTTTTTTTGCTTTTGTGCTCAGTAAATTATACTCAGGCCCAAAAAAACGAAGTCGGACTGGGGGGAGGCGTCAGTTTCTATACCGGCGATCTACAGCCCGAAATTCGATTCAAATACTCAAGTCCGGTCATACAACTGTTCTACCGGCGCAATTTCTCCTCAGCCTGGAGCTTTCGAGCCGGCCTTTCTTTTGGACAGCTTCGCGAAGGAGACATCCCCGGACATGACACCTTTGCAAAAAAAAGACAGGCGGCGTTTTCAGGAAAACTATATGAGTTGGCCGGACTCATAGAATACAATTTCATGGATTACAAAGCCGGAAAAGGGTTCTTGCCTTTTACGCCCTTTTTGTTTGGGGGCATTGCGCTTGCCGGACACAATTCGGAAGCCTACTGGCTTACAGCGGATAATTCAGGCGCTCCAAACGGCCAGAAGGTGAAAATTCCTTACAAGCAGCCTGCACTATTTGCATTGCCTTTCGGGGCTGGAATAAAATACTCGTTGTCTAACCGATTTGAACTCAATGCCGAGTTCGGAGCCCGGTACCTTTTCAACGACAAAATCGACCACATCACCGGCGCACCGGACCCTTTGCCTGACGGAACCGGAAGGCTCCCTGACGATTTCAACTATGGAAATTCAAATGATAACGACTGGTATTACTTTATGACTGTGTCCGTAAGCTATACCTTCTACAAAATACACTGTGCCTATGATTTTTACCGATAGCCTTGAATTGCGCTTTAATTTTCGAAAAAAATAAAGCATTTTTACAAGCTACTTATTTTTAATCGTGCGGTTGATCAAATGAAAGAAAAGATAAATCTCAATAACATTCCTAATCACATCGCTGTCATTATGGACGGCAACGGGCGGTGGGCCAAACAACAAGGACTCAAGGCGCGTGTGTTTGGGCACCAGCATGCCATTGGCTCGGTACATGAAATCACGGAGGAATGCGCTGAGCTGGGCGTAAAGTACTTGACACTCTATGCTTTTTCAACTGAAAACTGGAACCGCCCGAAAGCGGAAGTGAACGCGCTGATGCAGCTGCTGGTCTCGACCATCGAGAAAGAAACGCAGACGCTGAAAAATAACAATGTGAGGCTGCAGGCCATCGGCAACCTGAAAGAGCTGCCGGGAAAATGCCAGCAGCAATTGCAGAAAGCCATCGATCAAACCAGTGAAAATACCGGACTCACACTGACACTGGCCCTTAGCTACGGATCCCGAAACGAAATCCTGCAAGCTGTCAGATTGATTGCCAGTGAAGTACAACAGGGGACACTCCGTCCTGAGCAAATTGATGAATTGACAATAAAAAATCATTTGTTTACAAAGGAAATTCCGGATCCCGAGCTGCTTATCCGCACCAGCGGAGAAATGCGAATCAGCAACTTCTTGCTATGGCAAATTGCTTATACAGAATTATACATAACAGATACCCTTTGGCCGGACTTCAAAAAAGAGCACTTGCACCAGGCTATTGTTTCGTATCAACAGAGAGAAAGAAGATTTGGAAAAACTAGTGAACAGGTTCAATAAAGACTCAATGAGACAATTACTCGTCCTATTTGCCTTAGTACTTTTTAGTCAGGCCGCGCATGCTCAGATCGGGCTGGGGAAAAAATGGAAAAAGCAACAGCAAAACACACAGATTGACTATTCCAACCCAAAGACATACACTATTGAGGCCATAACGGTAAAAGGGGCCAACACGCTGAACAAAAACGCGCTCATCTCACTTTCGGGGCTGAAAACAGGCGACAAAATCAAAGTCCCAGGCGACAAAATCAGCAATGCCATCCGCAAGCTCTGGAAACAGGGTATCATCGCCGATGTTTCGATAAAAGTTGAAAAGACAGAAGGCGACAAAATATGGCTGATCATCGATCTTACCGAACGCCCGCGGCTTTCTATTATCGAAATCTATGGAGCCAACAAGACCCAAACCAAGGAGCTGAAAGAAGAGATTGATATTGCCAAGGGAAAAGTGCTCACCAGCGCTATTCAGAAAAATACTGAAATTATTGCCAGCAAATACTTCATCAAAAAGGGCTTTTTGAACACAAAAGTGAAGATTTATTCAGAAAAAGATATGCTTTTGGCAAATCACGTGAAGATGATCGTCGATATAGACAAAGGAAAAAAAGTGCATATCGACCGAATCAATTTTGACGGTGTCAAAGACCTGGACGAAACCAAGCTGAAAAGCAAAATGAAAAAAACCAACGAAAAAGTCCGGGTAACGATTTTCAAAGATCTGACTTCTCGCATTTTGCACACAGACGCCCAAAAGGCAAAAGAATTTTTCAGCGAGTCATACACTTCCACCTGGAAGGACTTCAAGATGTACCTTAACAAGCATATCAAGCTTAACTTCTTCAGCTCATCCAAATTCATCGGTTCGGAATTCGAAGAAGACAAAAAGAAGCTGATTGCCTACTACAACTCGAAAGGTTACCGCGATGCCCGCATTCTTCGCGACAGCGTGTATGTAAATGAGGGCGGTGACGTAAACATCGACATTGAAGTGTTTGAAGGCAAAAAATATTATTTCCGGGACATCAAGTGGGTCGGCAACTTTATTTATACTGACGAAACGCTGGACAAAGTGCTCGGAATAAAAACAGGCGATGTGTACGACATGGAGAACCTGAACAAACGCCTGACTTTCGACCCGACCAAACAGGATGTGACCAGCATCTACATGGACAACGGTTATTTGGCTTCATCCATCACTCCTGTGGAAGTGCGCGTGGAAGGCGACTCCATCGACATCGAAATGCGCGTGCATGAAGGCAAACAATTCCGTATCGGAAACGTGGCGATCAGCGGAAACGACCGCACTAACGACCATGTAATTATCCGTGAGCTTTACACTGTTCCCGGGGATCTTTTCAACCGCTCTTTGCTTATCCGTACTCAAAAAGAACTTTCGCAGCTCGGCTATTTCGATCCGGAGCAAACCACTCCGAATGTTGTTCCGAATATGGCCAATGAAACGGTGGACATCACCTGGGAACTCGTAGAGCGTCCTTCCGACCAAATCGAGCTTTCCGGCGGCTGGGGGGGGTCCTACGGATTCATCGGAACGCTGGGGCTGAGCTTCAACAACTTTTCATTCCGAAACATTTTCAACAAAAAAGCCTACCGACCGCTCCCGACAGGAGACGGACAAAAGCTTTCACTTCGCGCTCAGGCAAACGGCAAGCAATACCAAAGCTATTCCATCTCATTTCAGGAACCATGGCTGGGAGGCAAAAAACGACAGTCGTTCTCCACAAGCTTTTCTTACTCAAGCCAGAAGCAGTACAACTACCTGACAAGAGAATACGGCGACGGCTTCTTGCGCATGTTCGGTGTGACCGTAGGTTTGGGACGACGTCTGAAATGGCCTGACGACTATTTCTCGCTGTCCAATTCCATTACCTTCAACCGATACGACATCAATAAATACGACTACGGACTAGGATTTACGGAAGGGTACGCCAACAATATTTCTTTCAACACGACCCTTTCCCGCAACAGCGCCGAACCCATATATCCTCGAAACGGATCATCGTACACGCTCAGCGCAACCTTAACACCTCCGTACCACCTGTGGACCGGATTAAACTATAAAAACCGCGACCTGCCGGGAGAAGACCGCTACAAATGGATCGAGTACTATAAAATCATGTTCGACGCTAAAAATTACATGAAGATCGTCGGCAACCTGGTAGTTGAATCCAAAGTCCACTTCGGCTTCCTTGGCGCCTATTCGGAAAAAGTGGGAGTCGGCCCATTCGAGCGCTTTGTGATGGGCGGCAGTGGCCTGGCCGGACAAAACTACATTCTGGGAACGGAAGTAGTGTCCCTTAGAGGCTATGAGGACAGAGCCATTACACCTAACAACCAAGGTATTTCAGGTGATATTGACGGTGGAACAGCGTACTGCAAATTTTCCGCGGAACTTCGCTACCCTGTTTCGCTGGCACAAGCGGCCACTATTTACGTGCTCGCATTTGCCGAAGCGGGAGACAACTGGGGAACCTTTTCGAATGTCAATCCTTTCAGCTTGAAAAAATCAGCCGGATTCGGCGCACGGATCTTCATGCCGGCTTTCGGACTGATTGGCATTGATTGGGGCTACGGTTTCGACAGTCCGAAACCGGGGCAATCGAAAGGCGGATCGCAAATTCACTTCACGATCGGACAGCAGCTTCGATAAGTACAAGAACAGGAAAGGAACGCTTTCCATTCTTTTATAATTATTCTTCAGGAATTAACGAAGTTTTGTTAATTTGTAAGAACATTCATCCCTTGGAGCCGCACTCCTCCAAGGGAAGACTTTAAAAGAACAAACAAATGAAAACAAAGCTTGGCATATTACTTCTCTTCTTTGCCCTTGCCGGCAGGACAGAAACATTTGCTCAGAAGATCGGCTATATAGACACCGACTACATCCTGGGCCAAATGCCCGAATACGCCGAAGCACAAAAGCAGGTTGACGAACTGGCTTCCAGCTGGCAAAAGGAAATTTCAAACAAGATGAAGGAAATTGAAGGCCTGTACGATGTGCTGAAGTCTGAAGAGGTCTTGTTGACTGCTGAGATGCTGGAGGAAAGACGGAAGCTCATCCAGGCAAAAGAAGACTCAGTGCAAAGCTACCAGAAAAAAGTGTTTTCATCAGGCGGGCTTTATTTTCTTAAAAAAAAGGAACTGATAAGCCCTGTACTGGACTTGGTTTTTACGGCCACAAAGAAAGTGTGCCAGAAACATAAATTAGACTTCATGTTTGACAAATCAGGCGATTTGGTCATGATTTACACCAACCCCGTGCACGACTACACGGATTACGTGCTTGAAGCGCTGGGACTGGGCGATGAAGTCGACACAGTAAAATAAATGAACTAGAACCCTAATATTTATTAGACGATTATGAAAAGAACGATCCTTGTGGTTGCAATCGCCCTGATGGCGTCTGTAACATCATTTGCCCAGACGGTTGTTAAGGTTGGGTACACGAATGTTGATTATGTCATCAGCAAGCTTCCGGAGTCTAAGCAAGTGAAGCAGCAACTGAAAGAGCATGAAGACCAGTTGGCAAAACAACTTCAGTCAAAGCAGAAAACATTTCAGCTCAAACTCCAGGAATACCAAAAAGGTGCTCAGACAATGATCCAAGCAGTTCGACAAGACAAAGAAAGAGAACTGCAGACTTTGCAGCAACAAGCACAGGAATTTCAGGTAAGAGCACAGGAATCCATTCAGAAAAAATACCAAGAGCTAATGCAGCCGGTTTTCGACAAAGTGCAAAAAGCTATTGAAGCAGTTGCAAAAAAAGAGGGTTTCTCACACATATTCAGTACTGATGCAGCCGGCGCTCCGGTAATTCTTTATGCTAGCGAAAACACCAATATCAGTGATATGGTATTGAAGCATCTTGGCGTTACTGTTGAAAAGAAAGCAGCAAAATAATTGATTTTTTTCGGCGATATGCAAACACAAAACACTTGTGCCGATTGTATGTCCGAAAGAAAGAAATAAGGTTTTTCGCATTTTGAGTTATACGAAGAACTAAAACTTATTTACTGGACGAAGTCCAAAGCCCAGGCATTTCCCTGGGCTGTTTTGTATTTACCCCTATACAAAAAACGCCAGTTGCCATGTCAGTACAACCTACGTATCTTTCGAAAGGCGACCAAATCGCAATAATTTCCCCTGCCGGCATCCCCGACAAAATAAACGTACTGGACAGCGCCGACCTGATTGCCCAGTGGGGCCTTATACCTGTTCTGGGTTCTAATGTATTCAACCAATCGGGTTACTTTGCAGGAACCGATGACGAGCGTCTCAGAGAGATACAGAAGGCGCTAGACAATCCCGACATAAAAGCCATTCTGTTTACCCGTGGCGGCTACGGCCTCTCCCGAATCATTGACCAAATAGACTGGACAAACTTTATGAAAAATCCCAAATGGCTATGCGGCTTTTCGGACATCACCATGCTCCATACGCATGTGAACAAAATGGGATATGCCAGTCTTCACTGCGCTATGGCCAACAGCCTTGCCCGGCAGCCCCTTTCCGCCGAAAGCCTTAGACAGGCGGTTTTCGGAGAAAAAATTAAATACCCAGAAAAGATAAAAGAAAAGCTGAAAACATTCGGTGAAAACTTCGAAATCGTCGGGGGAAATCTTTGCGTAATCTGCAACAGCCTGGGTACTCCCTCAGAAATCGAAACAAAAGGAAAAGTACTGTTTATCGAAGAAATCGGCGAAGCGCTCTACGCCATTGACCGCTTCATGGTGCAGCTGAAAAGAGCAGGCAAGCTCACCGGAATCAAAGGCATCCTCACTGGGCACTTTACAGGCTGCAAAGACAGCCAGACTCCCTTTGGCCTGACTGCCCAAGAAATTGTGGAAAGTCATGTAGAACATCTAGGCATCCCTGTTGTCCACGGAATGCCCAGCGGGCATGAAGAGGAAAATCGGGCGGTGGTTTTGGGCTGAATTATTTCTTTTTCTTCTTCTTTAGCAATACAAAATCCGACCACTTAAAGCCAATCATAAAGCCCACATTATTGGACATTTCTCCCCAGTCAACCGCCACAGCCGTAGTCATCGACAAACGCGGATCGAACTTGAAGGTGTAGTCGGTTTCAAGAAGCGAGTAGTTTTGGGTAAGGCCGCTTTCGAAAATATATGTCACTTTCTTTTGCTTTTCCTTAAAATTAGGGATTCCATAATAATTACCGTAATTCACTGAACTCGTTATCAAAAACTTATAATTCAAATTTCGACAAATTGCTCCGTTAATTCCCAGATGTAAAGCCCTAATTCTGTTATTTTCAAAATACCCTCCATGGCTAAGCTCATCTTCACTAAAACCCAAAGACAATAATCTATTTCTTGACATAATCAAAGGGCTACCTATCGAGCGCCCATAGTAGGACCAACCATCCCCATAAATTAAATTATTGTAAAAATTATCTGGACCAACAACTTTCTCATCAATAATCACATTGCCATTCTCATCATAATATTTTCCACCTTCCCGGAAGCCACCCTGATTTTTTGTATTGAGAAACTCAAAATTAATTTTGCTTACCCACCTAGATTTAGATAAAGAAATGTAAATGCCATTCAATCCATCCTTATTAAGGGAACTCATACCACTTTTATCGTCGAAAAGAACTTGACGATACAATTGTATTGAAAAATCATCATGCTTGTATTTCAAAGAATAGTTGATATTCCCTAAATGATTTCCCAGCCCGTTAACCTCATTTAAAAGCACCGAATCAAAATTACTGTTACCACGACCCAAAAAAACATCCTGAAAAGCAGTCCAATCACACGGCAACTTTCCCTTTGCTGAACTGCGCCCCCCCCATTGAGCAAAATGGACAAAACCACCTTCTAGTTCGATAGGCAAACTCTTCCCTACTCTAAAAAAAACTGATTTTTCATGCAACATAGCTTTCGAAGCAAAACGCTTTTTTTCCAACCATCCGTTAGCCACATGTCCCTTTACTTGAATCAGACCTAAAGTAAATGGTATATCTATATATTCTATTCCAAATTCAAGCTTAGGAACTGGTCTTGCATTTCTGCTCAAACCAAGTGCGCCTGATGACAACTCTTCGGCAAAAGCACCTACCGTATGCTTGTTTGCTCCTAAACAAAAATATGCCTTTCTATAACTCAGTTTAGAATAATACTCATGAAAGGCAAAAACAATATCATTTTCTTTATAGGGATTTTCACTCCCTGTATGTGCAATAAAACTAAAACCTGTCTCCCACTGCCATTGCTTCCACTCTTTATTCATTTTAACCCTCCCCAAAGAAAGAACGCTGTTTTGCGATTCATCCCAAATTCCCCAGCGATTAGCAGACATATAGTGTGTCTGCACTCCCTTGCTATTAATACTTCCTCCGGTATATACTGAATAAAAAAGAGAATCAATTATCTGAGCATTCGCTGCGACAGCAACTGAAACCAAACCCCATATCAAAAATAATCTTTTCATTTCTCCCTTATTCTGCTTTATACATCCAAGCATTCAAAAACTGAGTTTTTACTTACAAACTCAGGTACAATCTTCTTCATCTCCTGCACTATTTCCTCATTTTTTTGCTTGGCTAAAGCAGCAAACAAATAATGAATCTGTTCTCCTAATACATCCAAATCAATTGTACGAACCTGAGCACGCATTATCTTTTCATGATGAGTCGGCAACGTATTTTCTTTATTGTTAAGCAACTCTTCATAAAGCTTTTCTCCCGGACGCAAACCTGAAAAAACAATCTCCATCTCTTTATGAGGTTCAAATCCTGACAAGCGAATCATCTTCACTGCTAAATCATAAATTTTAACCGGATCCCCCATATCAAAAATAAATATTTCTCCGCCTTCACCCATTACTCCAGCCTCTAATACTAACTGACAAGCCTCAGGAATTGTCATAAAATAACGTATAATATCCCTGTGAGTTACTGTCACAGGACCACCTTCTTCGATTTGTTTTTTGAACAGCGGAATCACTGATCCATTAGAACCCAGCACATTTCCAAAACGGGTAGTGATAAATCGTGTGCTCGATTGTGCATTCAAACTCTGCGTATAACACTCCGCAATTCGCTTGGAAGCCCCCATCACATTCGTAGGATTCACTGCTTTGTCCGTAGAAACCATCACAAACTTCTGTACTTCATGCTCCACCGAGAGATCCGCCATATTCTTGGTCCCCATAACATTCACCCGCACTGCTTCATATGGATTCTCTTCCATCAATGGCACATGCTTATACGCAGCCGCGTGAAATACAATTTGTGGCTTAAAAAAAGAAAAAACTTTTTCAATCCTGTCCCGCTGACTTATATCTCCAATTACGGCTTCTACATTACTCAAACCGCTTGGACAAATCCGCAACAACTCCATTTGCAAATCATACAGCGGGGATTCAGCTTGATCCAATAAAAGTACTTTTTTAGGATTATAACCTACTACCTGCCTTACTATCTCACTTCCTATAGAACCGGCAGCTCCAGAAATCAAAATAACCTTGCCCTCCAGCTCCCTTCGCACATTGTCTTTTTCTAATTGAATAGGGGCGCGATCCAACAAATCCTCGATACGGATATTTTTAATTTGCGCCGGATTAAATTCCCCATTCACCCACGTTTTAACAGAGGGCAGCTTTTTTACTTCCAACCCCGCCTCCAGTGCCTGGTCTACAATTTTTCGTTTGGTCGCCGGAGGAAGATTGTCTATAGCAATAATTACCTCATCAATCCCTTTTTTTAAGACAAACGATTGGCACAATGCCTTTGAACGCTTAAAAATTCGAAGTCCCTGTATCGATTTTCCAATTTTATAAGGATTGTCGTCAACAAAGCCAACTACTTCGTAATTTACCTCAGGAGATTTGATCGTGTTCTGTAAAGTAGTCATGGTAACAAAACCCATTTCTCCTGCTCCATAGATTAAAACTTTTCGCCTCTCTGACAGTGTGTCCAAACTTGATTTCTCAAAATATTCCCAATAAATCGTTTTGATCAAAATCCTAAAACTGTTCAACACAAAAGCGGATAAAATAAAAGCGATCAAAACTACCCCTAACGGAATATCTATATACTCGAAACCCAGCTTTCTTCCCGCAAAAGTTCCAATAATACTTAAAAAAGAGACAAAAGAAAGTGCCGTTAGAACCCGAACAATATCTTCAATACTTGTATGACGTATAACCCCTCGATATGTCCGAAATACAAAAAAAGCCAAAGCATTAAGCCCCAAAAAATAAAAAGTTTGCACAATGACTAACTCGCTTTTCTGAAAAAGCACATGCCAATCATAGCGCAATAAAAAAGCAATGGCCAACATACAGGCTGCCAATACCATATCCGCTACAAAAATAAACTGGCGAGCAATATACCGCTTAGAATATTTATTAAGGAGTCGTTGTTTCATAAAAAATTAGGAATGTACTTCTAGTTTTAATACAGAATGCAAAACCTGCCGAATTCTTTCAAAATTATTTTTCGTCAAATTTGACCCTGAAGGCAAACAAAGCCCTTGCTCAAATAACTTTTCAGATATATTATTACCATAATTCGGACAATCTTTAAACACAGGCTGTAAATGCATAGGCTTCCAAAGTGGCCGAGACTCAATATTTTCCTCCAATAAGGCTAAACGAATGTCCTCTCTTGAAACTCCTTCCGTTTCTTGAGGATTTACTAAAATAGTTGTTAACCAGAAATTTGAATAAAAATCAGAATTTGGTTCATTTAAGAATGTAAGCCCTTTTACACCACACAAAATTTCTTTATAAGAAAAGTAATTGGCTCTGCGAGCATCAACCCTATCGTTTAATACTTTCATTTGACCACGTCCGATACCAGCCAAGACATTGCTCATTCGATAATTATAGCCAATTTTTGAATGCTGATAATGCGGAGCCTCATCACGAGCTTGGGTTGCCAAAAAACGGGCTTTATTAATCATTTCCTCATCATCTGAAATCAAAGCTCCCCCGCTTGAAGTGGTTATAATTTTATTACCATTGAAAGAAAAAACCCCAAATTTTCCAAATGTACCCAACGACTTTCCTCTATAGGTAGAACCTAATGCCTCTGCCGCATCTTCAATTACCGGAATTCCATATCGATCAGCCACTTCCATCAACTCATCCATTTTTGCCGGCATGCCATATAAATGTACTAAAATAATAGCTTTCGGCTTCTTTCCTTTATTTATTCGATCCTTAATAGCCTGTTCCAATGCCAAAGGACACATATTCCAAGTGCTTGGTTCACTATCTACAAAAACCGGCATTGCTCCTTGATAACAAATTGGATTCGCTGAAGCTGAAAAAGTAAAAGTTGAACATAAAACTTCATCTCC
>JAKSBZ010000124.1 GCA_022360875.1 Cytophagales bacterium
ACTCCGGCGGCTATGGGTAAAGAATGAAATATTTACGGAGCATTTCGATGACCAGCAGAACATTGTGCATGTAAAGGCCGGGAAGCGGGAGTCGAGCCACAGGCTCCGGCGTGGAGAACCTTCTTTTGAGCTTCGCTTTGACTAGCTTTTATTATCGGTTGACTATTCTCAGCAACTCGTCAACCTGGTCTCTTTTGGCCAGATTGTTTTTTTGGCTGTAAGCGTATTTCAGGTTCGCGAGATTTCTGCGCACGATGTCCAGCGCCGAGCAGGGTTCGAAGAAGCTTTCGGAGGATTCAACAGGCAGCTGTTCTATATATGCCTCAAGGTCCTTTTTCCTGAAAATTATTCCACGGTTGAAGACATTGATGTAAAAATCCTTCTTTTTAGTCTCGTCGCGGTATTGCAGCAGGAACAGGTTGGGGAAATTGGTGCCGAACACCGGCATGTTGAAACGCTGGGCAAGCAGCATGTATATTGAGCACAGGCTGATCGGATTGCCTTTTTTTTCTTCCAGCACCCGGTCGATAAACGAGTTGGAAGGCGAGTGAAAATCCCGGGAGTTGGCCTCGAACTTCTGAATATTGAAAAGATAATGGTTTAGGGTCTTGATTTGCTCGAAAGGCGTAAGGCTTGGCGAGAAAAAGGTCCACAGCTCGTGGTACATTTGCGAAAGCTTTGCGCTCAGCGATTCGAGCCTCAGCAGCGGGCTGTTGAGCCGGGCCGTAATCCATAGCCCCTTGAGCAGGTCTTCGTTTTCGGATTCCAGCCAGCGGCGGAAGTCTTTCCGGATGCTCTGGAAATGGAGCGCTTCAATGAGTTCCTCTATGCGCTTCTGAACGGCTTCCTCGGGGTTTTTCTCCCATTCCTCTTCCAGCAAAGGCACAACAGCCTCTCCCATGGACAGGATTTTTTGCTCGACATGTTCATAAATTTCCCGGTCCGGATCATCGAGCAAAGAGATTAATGCTTTGAGAGAGTTTTTCTTCATGAGTTCGCTGCGCTTGTTTTCATATCATACGAATTTTGCGGCCTGCAAGTATGAAATCAGGATAGACGGAACTTCGATTGAAAAGGTTTCGGCTGCCGTGATGCGGATTGTGTTTGAGGCTGGGGAAGGGGGGAGAAAACAGCTTTTCCGGAGAAAGGGAAAAGCTGTTTTAAAGGGAATGTTTACTTTTTCTTGTCCTTTTTTCCGAAAAGCGAAAAGTGCACATAACGTTTTGGATTGGCTTTCAGGTCGATAAGCAGGCTGTCCAGGCTTTGCATTGACTGGTTGATGTTGTTGTACAGCGAGTCGTTTGTTAAGAGTTTGCCCATGGTTCCTTCACCCCGTTTTATAACCTCAAGTATTCCGTTCAGGTTTGTCAGACTGGTTCCCAGATCTTTGGCCATCTGCTTGTAGTTGCCCTGCGCTAGGCTGTCGCTGATGGCGTGAAAGTTCTTAAGGGTGGGCTGCAGTTCATGAGTAAGTCCGTTGAGGTTGCGGGAAAGCATATTCAGGTTGCCGAGCAGCCGGTGAATCTGTTCCTGGTTGTTTGCCAGCAGTTCGTTGATTCTTTGGGATGTGGTGTCGTAGCGGAGCATGGTTTGTTTCATGACCGTGCCGGCTCCTTTGAAGTCGTTCAGCACGCTGTCCAGCTTGCTGACCAGCGGCGTGGCGGTGCTTTCCAGAATGTCGCTGAGGCTTTTGGGCGTGATGCCCGTCAGCGTGTCGCCCGAATGCAGCAGTGGCGCGCTTTCGGAGACGTTTTTCAGTATTACCGACGATGTTCCCGTTAGGCTGGTCATCAGCGTGGCGTCGGCGCCTTTGCGCAGCCTGACCTGTTTGTTGATGTTCAGCACCACAAGCACGCCCTGCGGTTCCATTAGAGTGATTTTTCCTACATTTCCCACCTCGACGCCTTTGTATTTGACCGGATTGGATTCAGTGAGCCCCTCGACGTTGGGGTAGACGGCATAGTAGTGGTTGGTGGAGGAAAAAAAGTCCACGCCGCTCAAAAAATTGATTCCCAGGTAAAGAAGCACCAGAGAAACGATGGTAAAAATTCCTACTTTCAGTTCTTTGTCAAATGTTACACTCACAGTTATCTTATTTAGTTATCGCTTCTATTTCTGATTTGTAGTCACGGAAAGCCCGGAATAATCCCGAAGCTATGTAGAGCTGCCCTTTTTCGCTTAGGAGGAACTGCTCTTCTCTGCGGTTGCTGAGAAAGCCCACTTCCACCAGCACGCTGGGCATGGTGGTTTGCCAGAGCACAACAAAACCCGCCTGTTTGACGCCGCGGCTCTTTCGGCCTACCCGTTTTTTGAACTGGCTTTCTATTTTTTGGGCTAGGTTGGCGCTGTTTTCAAGATGCGAGTTGGTAAACAGAGAAAAAAGGATATGCGACTCGGGAGAGTTAGGGTCATAACCTTCGTATTTGGTTTGGTAGTTTTTTTCCATGCGTATTACGGCATTTTCTCGCTTGGCCACTTCCAGGTTTTCCTCCGAAGTATGTAACCCCATCACATAAGTTTCTGTTCCGTGCACTTGCGCGGGCAGGCCGCCGTTGCAGTGAATCGAAATAAACACGTCAGCCTTGTTTTTGTTGGCAATTCGGGCGCGTTGGCTCAGTTCGACAAATTTATTCGATTGGCGAGTGTAAATTACTTCGACATCTTTTAGGTTTTGTTTGATAATTCGTCCTAATTTTAGGGCAATTTTCAAAGTAATGTCTTTTTCTTTGGAATTGCGCCCCGATGTGCCGGGATCTTTGCCTCCGTGTCCGGCATCGATCACGACTCGCCGTACTTTGTACTGGAAGCCGTCTTTGGGAGGGTTGGCCATGCACAAGACGGATAAAGCTAACAGAAGGGGCAAGAAGGTGTATTTCACGTTGTTTTATAATTGATGAACAAACCCAAGTACACAAAATTGTGAATTTTTATCAAAAAGCGAAAACTCAAGTGTTTGATTTGAAAAATATATTCCTTTCGGGGATTTGCTTTTTTTTATTGGCGGGAAAGCTTTGGGGGCAGGAGGTGCCGGCGAAAGCCGTTCAGTCTTCAGATACGCTGCGCGTAAACTCAGCGGCCGACAGCCTGCAGACAGCAGGCAAAAAAAAGGGGAATATTCAGACTAAGATTTACTACGATGCTGAGGATTCTATCACCATGGATCTGGCATCCAATAAATTGTTTTTTTTCAAAAACTCAAAGGTTAAATACGGCAATTCGAAGCTGGAGGCCGAGTACATTAAAATGAATTACAAAACTCATTTTATGGAAGCCAGCGGGAAGACAGACTCTGCGGGAGTCGAAGTGGGAAAACCGGTTTTTACCGAAGGACAGATGGCGTATGAAACCGACAGCATTCGCTACAATTTCAAAAGCCGCCGGGCGCTGATTTCTGGTGTGGTGACCAAACAGGGTGAAGGTTATTTGCACGGCAACCGCATAAAGAAGGCTGCTAACGACGAGGTGTTTGTCGACCATGCCAAATACACAACCTGCAACTTGCCGAATCCGCATTTTCATGTGGAGGCAAACAAAATCAAGATGATTCCCGACAACAAGCTGGTTTCGGGTCCGTTCCACTTGGAATTTGCAGACATTGCCCTGCCGATTTATTTTCCATTCGGGATTTTCCCCATGCCCGACAAAAGAGCTTCGGGCTTGATTGTCCCTTCTTTCGGCGATGAGCTGAGGCGCGGCTTTTTCCTGAAAAACGGAGGGTATTATTTTCATTTCAATGATTACATTGATCTGAATCTTACCGGAGACATTTATACTAAGGGAAGCTGGGCTATAAGAGCGAACTCCAATTACAAGGTGCGTTACAAATACAACGGCGGATTCAGCATCGACTACAGCAACAACACGGGAGTATCCGAAGTGGACCGCTCGGAATCGACGAGTTTCTGGGTGCGTTGGAATCACAGTCCGATTTCCCGGCCCAAGCAAGGGCGCTTTTCAGCGAGCTTAAATTTCGGTTCCAATTCATATAATCAGGAGAATTTCAACGTCAGTAATTTCAACAACTCGCTGAGTCAGAACTTCAGTTCTTCGGTTTCTTATTCCAAACAGATGGGCAGGTTGTTCAACCTGACGGCTACGGGGAACCTTACGCAGAATATTCAGAGCAAAGAGGTTGATTTGAGAATGCCATCGGTCAACTTGAGTATGAATCGCATCAATCCTTTTTTGAAAAGGGGAAAAACACCTAAGAACCTGTTGGACAAACTGACGATTTCTTACTCGCTGCAGGGGGCTTTGAATTTAACAAACCGGAATCCTTCGGTTCCGAGCGGGTTAGGCATTGCCAGCGAGCCTGAGGACAGCAAGCTGGCGTTCAGCTTTAATAATGCGTCCGAAATACTGAAGCGTTCTCGCTATGGGCTGAAACACAATATTCCCGTTGCTACTTCCATGAAGCTCTTTAAGCATTTTACCCTTAGTCCTAGCTTTAACTGGAATGAGATTACTTATTTCAACAAATTAAACTACGAATGGGACGGTAATAAAAAAGCGGTGAAGATTGACACTGCCTACGGGGTCAACCGGGTGTACACCTACAGCACGAGCGCGAGTTTGAACACCAATATTTACGGATTCTTTTCTTTTGCTTCAGCGAAAAATCCTGAACCTAAGATATCCAAGATTCGCCACGTAATGCGTCCTTCTGTTAGTTTCAGCTACAGCCCGGATTTTGGCAGTGATCACTACGGCTATTATCAGGATGTTCAGATTAATGAGCATGGGGATATGAGGCGGCTTTCGCATTACAACGGTTTTTTGTACGGAACTCCCGGAAGCGGGCGGAACGCCAGCATGAGTTTCAACCTGACGAACAACCTGGAGATGAAAGTGCGCAACGACAAAAAGAAAGGAGGCAAGAGTAAAAAAGGAAACAAGAAGGAAGAGGACAAGTACAAAGTAGTGCCTATTTTGGAAAGTTTCAACTTCGGCGCCAGCTACAATTTCGCTGCCGATTCTTTTAATTTGTCCAACATCAGTTGGTCGGCCCGGACCCGTATTTTCAACAATAAATTAAACATCAGTTTGAGCGGAACTCTGGATCCGTATGTTTATGTGCTGGAACCGGGCGGTACACTGGAAAATCCCAGACAGCGTCGGATCAATCGCTTTTCCTGGCAGGAAGGACAGGGAATTGGTCAATTGTCCAGCATGAGCCTTGCGCTGAGCACAAGTCTGAACCAGGATGTTACGAAAAGCCGGCTGGAAGAGCAGGTGGAGAACGATCCCACGCTTACCGAGGCCGACCGGGCGGATCTGCAGAACATTATTATGCACTCGGCAAACTACGTGGACTGGGAGGTTCCCTGGGATGTGAGAATTAACTACAACCTCAGCTACCGAAAGGTTGGTTTTGCCGAATCAGTGCTTTCGCAGTCGATGCGCTTCAGCGGCAATCTGAATCTGACAGAGAAATGGAAGGTTACTTTTAACTCCGGCTACAACTTTGACGAGAAAAAATTCACCCAGACCAGTCTGGGGATTTCCAGAGATTTGCACTGCTGGCAGGCAAGTGTAAGCTGGGTGCCTTTCGGAACCTATACGTCCTACAATTTTACTATCCGTGCCAAGTCCAGCCTGCTGCAGGATTTAAAACTTGAGAAAACCAATTCGTGGCGCGATCAGCTTTAAGCTGAAGAGGCAAGGCTGGAAACTACCAGCCAATGTATCGAGGCGGTTTGATGCCGCAGAGTCTGAGATTAAGGACGAGCTGGCTTCGGTGGTGGGTAATGTGGTCGAGCAGTAATTGGAAAATGTTCTTCTTGTTCATCGGCACGTTGCTGATAAAGAAGTTTACTTCTGCTTTAGCGTCCATGTCGCTTAGTTTTTTAAATAATTTCGTGGATGTAATGGAAGCTCCGGTTCAGGATGGCTGCCATTTCTTTTTTGCTTCTATTTTCCAGGTTTTGAGTCAGGCCGTGAAGCATGCACTTTTCTTTTCCTGTGATTTAAGCTTGAAGCAAGGCCGTATTGCCTGTCATATGCCCGATCTGTTCCCGAAAGGTTTTGGCTTCTGGAGTTGGCCGAAAATGGTCAGAATATAGGTAGAACAAGAGAGATGCGTTTTATAGTGCAAAATGTGTCAGCGAATGAACGGTTTTTCGAAACCGGCAAGTTATTGCTTGGGGTGAAAATACGGTTGAAGCAATGTTAATTTTGTAACTGCCCCATAAAATGGGGCGGTGCAGTAGTGCTTTTCGCTTAAATCAGTTAAGTTTGCAACTTGGTTGCGTTTAATGAAATATTTATGTCACACAAAAAACCTTTGTTTGAAAAAAGAAGACTGTATCCGCTTTTGGTGATTGGACTGCTGATTGCCGGAGGTACGATCCGAAAAAATATGCTGAGCGGGAGTGCGGAAAACAGCTGGGTTGAGCTGGCCGGCCGCACTATGGGAACAACCTATTCCGTGAAGTACAGCGCGCCGGGAGGAGAGGATTACCAGCAGGCGATTGATTCGGTGCTTCGGTTGGTAAACGCCAGTGTGTCGCCTTACATATACGATTCGGAGATTTCTGAATTCAACCGAAACGGAAAGGTCAGGCTGAAGCTTCCGTATTTTAAACCGATTTTTGAGGCAAGCAAGAATATTTATCGGGAAACAGGGGGCGCGTTCAATCCTACGGTGATGCCGCTGGTGCAGGCCTGGGGATTTGGTCCGAAGCAGAAACAGCATATGGACCGCGCAAAGGTCGATTCGCTTTTGCGTTTGGTGAATTGTGATGCTGTGCGGCTGAGCGGCAAGGAAGTAAGCACGAGCGTTCCTCACGTGCAGCTCGATTTCGGAGCGATAGCCAAGGGTTACGGTATAGATGTGGTGGCAAAACTGCTGCAGGAAAAAGGCGCGCGCGACCTGATGGTGGAAATCGGCGGCGAAGTGGTGTGCAAAGGCAGAAATGCCCATGGCAAAGCTTGGCAGATCGGAATTAATGATCCGGAGGCCGGCATGGAGCAGCGGGCGGCCGCAAGCCTCTCGCTGACGAATGAGGCGCTCGCAACTAGCGGAAATTACCGCAACTATTACGAAGAAAACGGAGTGAAATACGCGCATACCATAAGCCCGTTTACAGGTTATCCCAAAATGCAAACTTTGCTGAGTGCCTCGGTAGTCGCACCGGACTGCATGACCGCCGACGCATATGCAACAGCCTTCATGGTGCTGGGGCTGGAGGGAGCAAAAAAAGTGTTGGCCAAGCATCCGGAACTGGGCGCCTGCTTGATTTTTAGCGGTGCTAATGGCGAGGTGACAACGTTTGTGACGGATAACCTGAAAGAGCGATTAAGGAAGTATTAATAGAAGCGAGCGGATGGCAAGACAGAAAGAGTGGTTCGGGGAGTGGTTTGATTCTCCCTATTATCATATTTTGTATAATAACCGGGATTATAGAGAAGCGCGTCATTTCATAGACCGTTTGCTGGAGCGGCTCCAGCCCGGCGGCAGCGACAAGCTAATGGATTTGGCTTGCGGCAAGGGAAGACATTCGATTTACCTGAGCGAGAAAGGGCTTGACGTGACGGGAGTAGATTTGTCCGAACAGAGCATACAGCATGCACGGCGTTTTGAAAAAGAGAATCTGCGTTTCTTTCCGCATGACATGCGGGAAGTATTCCGCCCGGAAGGTTTCGACTATGTGCTGAACCTTTTTACCAGCTTTGGCTATTTTCCGGATGAGGAGGAAAATTTCCGAGCAATTGAAGCAGCTGTGGCCAACCTGAAGCAAGGCGGCGTGCTGGTCTTGGATTATCTGAATCCGGTTTATGTGGTCAGCAGTCTTGTGGCCGAAGAGAAAAAAACGGTTGACGGCATCGAGTTCAGCATCCTGAAAAAGGTGGAGGACGGGTATATTGTCAAGGATATCCGGTTTGAAGATGGCGGGCAGGCGTTTCATTTTCAGGAGCGCGTGCGCCTGATCAGCAAAGAGCAGTTTGAGGAGCTTTTTGAAAGGGCGGGACTGCGCACCAAACAGGTGTTTGGAGATTATTCTCTGGGTAGCTACCAGGAAGGAAGTTCTGACAGAATGATTTTTATAGCAGAAAAAAAATAACAATGGAAACAGCGGTTTGGCAGGCAATGGCTCTGTTTATCAGCGTGCTGGCGGCAGGAGGCGTTGTGCTCTTGTATTCGAAGCTGAAGCAATATAGTTTCAAGCCTCTTTTCCTGTTCGGCGGAGCGTTTATATTCGCTTTAACTCTCGTGCATATTTTGCCTGAGGTGTTTGATTCGGGACTTTCCGCTTTTGAGGCGGGTATTTGGATATTGCTTGGGTTTATTACCCAGCTTTTTCTGGAGAACATGACTCAGGGAATTGACCACGGGGAGGTGGTTTCGAAAGAAAAGCTGAGGCTGTCGCCCTGGTCGCTGTTGATAGGACTTTGCCTTCACGCTCTGCTGGAAGGGATGTATTTAGGCATTCCTGAGCAGCACGATGGGCACAATCATTTGTTCTGGGGAGTGATGTTTCACAAGATTCCCGCCGCGGTGGCTCTGACAGCGCTTATGCGCAGCGTTTGGGGTTCTTCAGGAAGGGTTAGTCTGGGTGTTGTTCTTTTTAGTCTGGCGGCTCCGCTGGGAATATTCGCCAGCCGTTTTCTGTGGATAAACGAGTGGCTGTCCGAAGGTTTTTTTCAATCAATGACGGCTTTCGTTGGCGGCGGTTTCCTATTCATATCGACCAGCTTGTTCAGTGCGCTGAAGCATACGGGAGCGCATCGGGCTCAAAAGTTCGCCGCTGTGCTTCTGGGAATAGTACTGGCGGTTTTTATGGAAGTGCTGTAATTACTTCGCACTTTTTTATTGTGTTCAGTTGCGTTTCATAGCCAGTGATTTAGCTGAACAATAGCTTAAGTTACTGGCAGAGCTAATAAATTAGTCTTTTTGAACAAAGCGAATGTTGCGCTGCAGCCCTTCCAGCTTTGTTCTTTTAACTGCAGATTTTCGGAAAATTTCATTGAACACCTCGCGGGTGATTTCTTCCCAGTCTCTTTTTTTCATTTGAGCTTTGTGTTTGTGAGGCTGAAATTCCGGGACTTGGTTGGGTTTTGAAAAGCGGTTCCAGGGGCATACGTCCTGGCAGATGTCGCATCCGAAAATCCATTCCTGCATTTTTTCCTTGAACTCGGCCGGGATTCCGTCTTTCAGTTCGATGGTCAGGTAAGAAATACATTTGCTGCCGTCAACGTTTCTGGCGTCGGCAATGGCATCGGTGGGACAGGCGTCGATGCATCGTGTGCAAGTGCCGCAGTAGTCCGGAACAGGAGAGTCAGGGACTAGCTCAAGGTCGAGAATCAGCTCGGAGAGAAAGAAAAAACTGCCCATCTGGCGGTTGAGCAGCAGACTGTGCTTGCCAACCCATCCCAGGCCGCTTTTCCGTGCCCAGGCATGCTCCATAACGGGAGCCGAGTCTACGAAGGCGCGCCCGCCCACTTCACCGATTTCTTCTCGAATGGCCTGCATTAGCTGCCGCATGCGGTCTTTTACCACAAAGTGGTAATCTATTCCGTAGGCGTATTTGGCGATTTTGTATTCTCCCTCCTGCGCCAGGTCTTTTTCCGGATAATAGTTGAAGCCCAGAGAAACTACCGATTTCGCTCCTTCCACTAGCTTGCGCGGATCCAGCCTTTTGTCGAAGTGGTTTTCCATGTATCCCATGCTGCCGTGGTAACCTTTGGAAAGCCAGGCTTCGAGCCGCGGGGCTTCCTCTTCCAGAAATCCCGCTTCGGAAACGCCGCAAAAGGAAAAGCCCAGTTCGCGGGCTTTGTCTTTAATGAAAATAGTATGTTTTTCTGCCTTCGGATTCATTGTCGTCAAAATAAAGTGCCTTGCGCCGGAGGAGCAATTTTAAGGTGTTTGTACGCTTCAGGCGTGGCTTCCCGCCCGCGCGAAGTTCGTTTTATGTACCCTTCCTTGATCAAAAACGGTTCGTATACCTCTTCTATTGTCTCCGCTTCTTCTGAGCAGGCCGTGGCGATGGTTGAAAGTCCTACCGGTCCGCCCTTGAATTTGTTGATGATCGTGCTCAGAATGCGGTTGTCCATCTCGTCAAGGCCGTTTTTGTCGACGTCCAGCGCGTTGAGGGCCATCTCTGCGATATCTTTAGTGATGGTTCCGTCGCCTTTGATGTCTGCAAAGTCGCGCGTGCGGCGCAGCAGGTTGTTGGCTATGCGGGGCGTTCCGCGGCTTCGGCGCGCGATCTCGTAGGCCGCGTCGCTAATAATCGGTGTCTGGAGAATGGCTGAGGATCGCTCAACGATTTTTTTCAGCAGTTCGGCGTCGTAGTATTCCAGACGGCTGTTGATGCCGAAGCGGGCGCGCAGCGGGGCGGTTAGCAGGCCCGAGCGCGTGGTGGCGCCGATAAGCGTAAAAGGGCTGAGGCTGATCTGAACGGAGCGGGCATTGGGGCCGGAATCGAGCATGATGTCGATTTTGTAGTCTTCCATCGCTGAGTACAGGTACTCCTCTACCACCGGGTTCAGCCGGTGAATCTCGTCAATGAAAAGCACGTCGTGCGCATCGAGACCGGTGAGCAGGCCGGCCAGGTCGCTGGGCTTGTCCAGCACGGGCCCCGAGGTTATCTTTATATCAGATCCGAGTTCGTTGGCAATAATGTTTGACAGAGTGGTCTTGCCCAGTCCCGGCGGGCCGTGGAGCAGCACATGATCCAGAGGTTCTTGCCTTTTTTTGGCTGCCAGCACAAAGATCCGGAGATTCTCAAGCACCTTGTCCTGTCCGGTGAAATCTTCGAAACTGAGGGGGCGAAGCGCCTTTTCAATTTCTTTTTCGGCAGATGAAAGATGCTCTGCGCTTCCGTCTAGATAGTCTTCCCGCATAGTGTGTTTGTTTAGTGGACGCTGCAGAGAGCCGGGCTCTCAGTTTACAAAAATAGGAAAATTATTGCGAAGCTATTTTTTGGCGGAACAATTTTTACGCCCGGCGGCTACCTGAATGGAGTGACGTCGGGTTTGATGTGGGTGAAGCCGGGGATGTTTTCGGAGGCGGAGCCCGAGGATTTGAAGAAGAACGGATTCTCACCTTCTGGAACCAGCGGATAGTAGGCCAGCCTCAGTTCGATGTTCTGAAACACCAGCCGCGTGTTGCCGATGCGTATTCCGAAACCGAAACCGGCGTAGTAGTTTGACTTGAAGACTTCGTTTTTCTCCCGGGGGAGCAAGAAGCCGCCGTCGGCATAGCCGAAAAAGGCCAGGCGAAAGCCGGCGAATTCCCAGGGACTGAATGCCACCGTTTCCCAGCTGGCGTTCAGCCGCTGGTTGCCGTAGGTCATCTTGTTCCCGAAAGAGTTGTAGCGGGAGGAAGAGGTAAGGCCGATGGCTTCCTGATCATAGCGTTTGATTCCGAGTTTGTAGCGGAGAGTGAGGAAATGCCGGAATCCGAAATGGTTTACGGGTTTGAACTTGGAAAACCAGTTGTATTCGGCAAAGAAGAGACCCTGCTCCAGGCTGCTTTTATGCCAGTAGCCTTGCAAACCGAATCGAAAGTGGTTGTAGCCGATGATGTCCGAAAAGTAAGCCTGGGAATAGTCCGCGCCTGTAAACAGGCGGGTATTGAACTCGCTGGTTTCCGTGCCCAGCGTAAGCCCGATGCCTTTTCCGTAGGGAATGTCTTCGGTGGTGCCGTATTCGTAAATGAGTCCGCTTTTCAGGTAGTTGTTTTGAGAAAGGTAGAACCGGGCCAGCCATCGGTTTTTGTTGTGAAAAGCATAATACTGATCTCGCTGCAATTCGAACGGCTGCTCCTGATATTTTTGCTGGTAAATGCCAAGCGATACCGACAGCTGCAGCGGGTTTATCATTTTCTGTTTATCCCCGAGGTTGAAAGTGTGCGCAGCCCAGAATTCCGCCTCCGAAAAATGGTAGCTCGTATCGCCGACTATCGGAATGTACGGATAGGGATTTGCGATGACTTTTTGGTTGTTGTAGCGCATTTCTCCTGAATATTTTGTTTCAGGGCTTAGAATAGGCTCGGAGAGTATGGCTTCGTATTGCATGTTCTCCCGGCTGTTGACGTATTTCAGGTCGGAATTGATAAATGTTCCGAGAATGTTGGTGACTTGGTAGTTCCCCTCGAAGCCTACTTTTCCGTTTTTATTGTTGACGAATACGCTGCCCTCCAGTTCGTGTCCCAGTCCGAACATGTTGATGTCCCGGAGTGTGACGAACCACCGGGAGGAACGGAGGCTTGTGCGCAGCCCGAAGGGAAATTTGTCTTGTATAAGAATAATCACTTCTGTGCGGTCGGCAGCCTCGGAGACCGGTTCCAGGACAATCCGGGCATCCTGCAGGAAGGGGAGCTGTCGGAGTATCCGTTCGTTGTTGACAAGCTGCACGGCCTTGATGCGGTCGCCGATTCTGAAAAGCAGGTTTTCCCGGAGCGCGAAATCCCGGGTTTTTACGTGCGCTTTTTCGGCGAGTTTTTCCAGCCAGTTTTTTTCGGTCATGGTAGTGTCGTACACTGTTTGACCAAACAAATCGAGTTTGATAAACCGGATTGAATGGATCGTGGTTCCTTCGAATTTCATGAATTCGGCTTCCTCATCTATTGTGAGTGCGGTGTCTATTTTCGCTGCGCTTTCTTTTCGGATAATGAGTTCCAGAAATCGCTTGGCCAGCCGGCTTTTTTTTCCCTTTTGCAGCAGTGTGTCGTAAAACGCATAATTTCCGTTGTCAGCCCAATGCTCTTCGTAGTGTTGGGTGAAAAGGGTCATCGTGTCTTTTGGCGCCAGCTGAGCATTTCCGCCGGGCGCATAAAGAAAGAATGCGAATGACAACAGGGAGAAAAATACGAGTTTGTTCGGAATCATACTTTGCTTTCGATGTTTTAAACAGCAAAAGAGAGCCTATGCGCTTGCGCTGCCTTTCCGGATATTGACAAGACAAGCGATATTTTTATCACTTATTTTTTATACAGTGAAGAATTTCTGTCTTTCAGTTTTGATGCTGGATAATTTTTCAGCAGAAAAAATACTGACCTTTACCCGCCGCCGTTTACGGTTTCAGGTTGCGGCAATTCTCTTAATTTACAAAAATTAAAGAGTTTCAAATAAAAAAGTGTCCATGGATTTTAATCATTTCAAAAGCGCAACAGCAAGACGAACCGGTGTCGCTGACTTTACTTTCATGTCGTTTCACTTATTATGCCATGACTGGGCAGAAGCTGGACAGGAACAAAAGCTGTTTTTCTTTTGTGCTATTGGGGCTTAAAAACTATTCCTTGGTTCTTGCGAAAATCCTTTTCGCTGCTATGAAGCGGCCTGCGGAAAACTTTATGCAATAACTGGCTGACTTTCTTTTTAATATCGCCTTGGCGGGCTGTTGAGGACATTTTTTTTATGCAAAGTTTTTGTTTCTTCAAATATTCACTGCATATTTGCAGTCCCTTAACGAAAGGGACGGGCAGACGCGTTTGCCGCTAAAAAAAATATTTCACACGGGTGTAGCTCAATTGGTAGAGTAGTGGTCTCCAAAACCATTGGTTGAGGGTTCGAGTCCTTCCGCCCGTGCATTTCGCCTCCATAGCTCAGCTGGCCAGAGCAACTGACTTGTAATCAGTAGGTCGTTGGTTCGAATCCGACTGGAGGCTCACGCTTGTACAAGGCAAGTATTATTAACACAGAATGCCTCCATA
>JAKSBZ010000122.1 GCA_022360875.1 Cytophagales bacterium
ACAAATTTAGCCAATGAAACCAATTTCTCATTCAGCTGTCCCCCTCTTCCCTCCTCTTAAAACATGCAATCGTTTGAAATCCGTACATTTCCAAAAACACGCATCATTTTCGTACAATTTTTTAACATATTGCAAACACTGGCATCCTTCTGTTTTTCAACGAATCGCATTCAAAATGCATAATCCCGCTGCCGCTTCTTTCAATAATTATTTCAGCACTGAACATCTCTCGCTTCCTGCAGCAGAGAACCAGCAGCCGCTTTCATTTCTAAGAAAAAAAACATAAGCTTGCAGAAAAACAACACATGCAAACCATTTCCCCTTCAACCGACACACTGATTTTTGACCTGGGAGGCGTCATTCTCAACATTGACCACGAGGCGGCTGTCCGCGCTTTTGCTCAGGTAGGCAGAACCAGCCTTCAGCAAACGAGAACCATCCTCGAGGCCTCCTCCGTATTTCAGGATCTTGAAACCGGAACAACAAGTCCCGAAAGCTTTCTGAACATATTGCAAAAGCTGTTCCCCTGCCGGCCCAGTACCGGCGATCTTACCTGGGCCTGGAATCAGATTCTTCTTGATTTTCCCGCTGACCGCATATCCTGGCTTAAAAAACTCAGAAAAAAATTCCGCCTTTTTCTGCTAAGCAACACCAACGCCCTGCATGTGGAGGCCTTCAACCTAATTCTTCAAAAGCAGCACGGAATTCCCGACATCGCCGAACTGTTCGACAAAGTGTATTACTCACATGAAATGGGAACGAGAAAACCTCAAGATGCGATCTTCCGCCAAGTAATCGACGAAAACAAGCTGAACACCGAGACCTGTCTGTTTCTGGAAGACACCCAGGAAAACATAGAAGCTGCGCGCCGGAACGGACTGAAAACAATCGCCGTCGAGAGAAACAAGCCTAACTACAAAGCAATATTTTCACAGTTTCCGGCAGAACCGCTCTGACAAACTTTTTTTCTTAAACCACATCCGACAAAAATTCATAATCATATTTTTTTCCGGGAACGTTCTTTTTCAGACTTTCCATCAATCAGGCACTTGGCTGCAAGTTTTTTTATATTTTTATAAAAAAATTAATGCCTGAAAACATGTCGAAAAAAAAAATCAACTTTTTTTTAGTACTTTTTTGGCTGACCGTCATTCAGACCAGCCACGCACAAGTCAGCACGCCAGAATCGGAACTTGAAAATCCGAAAGTTTTCCAAATAAACCGATTGAAGCCTGCTTCGCTTTTTCACTGTTACAGCAACAGAAAAGCTGCGCTGAAAGGAGAATTTCAGCAGTCAGACAATTATCAGAGTCTTAACGGAAAATGGCGCTTTCACTTAGCTAAAAATGCAGAAGCCAGACCTAAAGACTTTTTTTCTCCGAGCTATGATGCCAGCAACTGGGATCTTATTACGGTTCCGGCAAACTGGGAGCTTGAAGGCTACGACACAGCCATTTACGTAAACACCACTTTTCCTTTTTGGGAGCGTTTCAAAAAAAGACCACAACCTCCGCACATCCCGAAAGACTGGAACCCTGTGGGCTCTTACCGCCGCGAGTTTACAGTTCCCGAAAACTGGACAGGTCAGCAAATAAAAATCCACCTGGGAGCAGTTAAATCAGCGTTTTACATCTGGGTGAACGGACGAATGGTCGGATACAGCGAAGGCTCGAAAACCGAGGCGGCTTTCGACCTGACCAACTATGTGAAAGCCGGCAAAAACCTGATTGCGTTGGAAGTTTACCGCTGGAGCAGCGGCAGCTACCTGGAAGCGCAGGATTTTTGGCGAATCTCCGGAATAGAACGCGATGTATATCTCACCGCACATCCGTCGGTACATTTCAGGGACTTCTTTACCCGAACGACGCTGAAAGACGATTACCAAACAGGAGTTTTCAATGCTGAATTCGATTTTCTAAATTTTAAGAAAAAGAAAAAAGGAACTTATACCATTGCCTACCAATTGCTGGATGCGAACAAACAAATCGCCGCACAGGGAAATCAATCATTCCGGTTCATCAATCAGCATCAATCGGTTAAGCTGAGCGCAGAGGTGCGCAACGCGAAACTGTGGTCGGCCGAAACGCCGTACCTGTACACCTTCGTTGCAGAACTGAAAGACAAGAAAGGAAAAGTGCTGGAAGCTGTTTCGTCAAAAGCCGGTTTCCGAAGAGTGGAAATAAAAGGAGGACAGCTGCTTGTGAACGGCCGCGCGATTCTAATTAAAGGCGTCAACCTGCACGAGCACCACCCTACCAAAGGGCATGTATTAGACGACGAAATTCGTCTGAAAGACATTCTGCTCATGAAGCAGAACAACATCAACACCGTGCGCACCAGCCACTATCCGCAGGACCGCCGCTGGTACGACCTGTGCGACCAGTACGGACTATATGTTATCCACGAAGCGAATATCGAATCTCACGGCATGTACTACAATCTGGCCAAAGGCGGCACGCTAGCCAACAATCCGGAATGGGAGCAGATGCACATGGACCGCACCAAACGCTCGTTCGAGAACTATAAAAACCACGCTTCTATCATCATCTTCTCAATGGGGAACGAAGCCGGAAACGGCTACAACTTCTACCAGACCTACAAATGGATGAAGGAACACACCCGCCGCCCGGTTCAATACGAACGCGCCTGGCTGGAATGGAACACCGATATTTTTACACCTATGTATATGGGCATAAAAAATATGATCGACTATCACAAAAAACACCCGGACCGTCCGCTTATTCAGTGCGAATACGCGCACGCCATGGGCAACAGCCTGGGCAACTTTCAGGACTACTGGGACGCTTTCGAAAAATATCCGAGGTTGCAGGGCGGCTGCATCTGGGACTGGGTTGACCAGGGAATCCTAAGCAAAGACAAAAACGGAAAAAAAATATGGGCTTACGGCGGCGACTTCGGCAATAAAGTGCCGAGCGACCACAACTTCTGCATGAACGGTGTCGTGAATGCCGACCGCACGCCTCATCCGCAGCTCAACGAAGTAAAAAAAGTTTACCAGTACATTAAATTCAAGCCGACGGATGCGGAGAAACGTCATATTGAAGTCAAAAACATGTTCGACTTCATTAATCTGGACCGGTATGAAGTAAACTGGGAACTGCTCGCCAACGGAAAAGCAATCAAGAACGGCACATTAAACGTTGCGGGTATTCGACCTCAAAAAACGAAAACATTCAAGCTTTCCTATCCAGACAGAATCGAAGAGGCAACCGAATATTTCGTCAATTTTACCGCCCGGCTGAAAGAAGACGACGGTATACTTTCAAAAGGCCATATCGCCGCCGCAGAGCAGATCCAATTGCCGATTTATAAAACAGCTCCTGCACTTGCCGCCGTTAGCGAGAAAGTAAGCAAAAAAGAAACAAAGGAAGAGCTGCGGATTTTCAATGACCGATTCGACATTTCATTCAATAAAAAAACCGGTTACCTTTCAAGCTACAAGATTTCCGGGAAAGAAATGCTGCAAACGTCTGTGAAACCAAATTTCTGGAGAGCACCGATCGACAACGACTACGGATTCAAAATGCCCCTGAAAAACGGAAGCTGGAAAAAAGACACCTACGCGCAGGAACTTACAGGCTGGAAAGTAAAAGCAGTCGGAAAAACAGAACTGGAAATCACGGCCGTGCACGCGCTTAAAAACTCAGGAGCCACAGTTACCTGCCGTTACATCGTCAGCGGTGACGGACATATAGCTGTTCGCGCAGAGCTTTCGGAAGCTGATACCAGAGAAGAGCTGCCTCGCTTCGGAATGCGCTTCCAGATGCCTAAGTCATTCGGAAAACTCAGCTATTTCGGCCGCGGTCCTTGGGAAAACTACATTGACCGCAAAACCTCTTCTTTTGTAGGCTTCTACGAGTCTTTGGTCAAAGACCAGTACTATGCCTACAGCCGCCCACAGGAAACGGGATACAAAACCGATGTCCGCTGGATGGCCCTGGAAGACGAAAATGGAAACGGACTGCTCGCAGCAGGCAGCAAATTCGGATTCAGCGCTTTGCACCACTCCATGGAACAGCTCGACGACGGCGTCGACAAGTTCAAGCGCCAAAGCCACGGTTCGACTATAGAAGAAGAGAACCTGGTGGATGTGATGATTGACTGCATACAGCAGGGAGTTGGGGGCGATACTAGCTGGGGAGCCAAGCCGCATGAACAGTACCGCATCAAACCAAACCGCAAACATGTTTACGAGTGGAGCATTTACCCGCTTACGAAAGGCACAGACAAATGGGAAGTATATAAACGGTTTGCCGGAAAAAGGAAAAAAACGCTATAGCTATTGTTTCAGGAAAAGAAACCCTCAACACAAGGGTTTCTTTTTCTTAGTTTATAAATTATAACCGTCATATTGCCAGTCCATCGACCATCGAATATTGGTTATATGAAGGTTTCATTTTTTGTCCTCAACAAAACATGAAAAACAGACTGAAACAAATCACAGGGCTTTCCGGACTTGGACTGTCCCTGCTGGCATGCGGGCCTGCTTCAAATAAAGAGAAGGCCGAAACCAAGCCCAACATTATCTTCATTATGGCAGACGACCATGCCTACCAGGCGGTCAGCGCCTACGGCCATGGTCTCAACCAAACGCCCAACATCGACCGAATAGCCAGCGAAGGCGCGCTTTTCGAAAACAGCTTTGTCACCAATTCGATCAGCGGACCCAGCCGCGCTACTGTGCTGACAGGTAAGTACAGTCACAGAAACGGCTTTTATGCCAACGGCGTCTCCGTTTTTGACAACAGACAGCAAACGCTCCCAAAAATTCTGCGACAGAACGGCTATTCTACGGCTATAGTAGGCAAGTGGCACCTAGGGTCGGAACCCACAGGATTCGACTACTGGAGCATTCTTAACAGCAAAGGCGGACAAGGCGACTATTACAATCCCGATTTCAACGAAATGGGAACCGACAAAAGAATGCCCGGTTACGTTACAGACATCACCACCGACCTGGCGCTGAATTGGCTGGATAAAACACGCGACAAGAAGAAACCCTTCATGCTTATGCTTCACCACAAGGCGCCGCACAGAAACTGGATGCCTAAGCTGGAGGAGCTGGGAAAAATTAAAGAAGGCTCCATTAAGCTTCCGGAAAACTTTTTCGACACATACGAAGGCAGAGGCCGGGCAGCTAAAGAACAGGCCCTCGAAGTCGGCGAAGACATGCTTTGGGGACATGACATGAAATTCACCGAAATGGCTGACGGGAAACCGCTCAGAAGCAAGTATCATCAAAAAACACTGGAACGCTTCACGCCGGAAGAAAGGGAAAAATGGGAGGCCTATTATGACAAGGTCTTTGATGACTTTAAGAAAAATCCAAGAAAAGGAAAGGCGCTGGCCGAATGGAAATACCAGCGCTATATGCACGACTACCTGAACACCGTTACAACAGTGGATAAAAACGTAGGCCGCGTGCTGGATTACCTTGACAGCCGCGGACTTGCCGAAAACACAATAATCGTCTACACATCCGACCAGGGCTTTTTCCTGGGTGAACACGGCTGGTTCGACAAGCGCTTTATGTACGAGGAATCTTTCCGAATGCCGCTGATGATGCGCTTTCCTAAAAAAATCAAAAAAGG
>JAKSBZ010000160.1 GCA_022360875.1 Cytophagales bacterium
ATGCCCTAGAAAATGTTGAATATAACGCAGGTTCATCCCATTTTCCAGCAAATGAGCCACATAACTATGCCGTAAAGTATGCGGCGTTCATTAATCGCTAAAGACGGTTTTTAAGCTGTAAATCACTCCTCACTATAAATTGCCCAGCTCTCGTTGTGCCCTCCTTTTTTTAAATCTGTTATCATTAATGCTAAAGGCTTTCATCTGTTTTTAATGGTTTTTCAGTAGCCAAATGGAACATTCCTTACAAGCATATTCTCGTGTGTGTTAAGCCCGGTTATCATGGATGTTTCTTATTGTATCAGCAAAGGCATCGGCTTCTTACGTGTGCCGCGAAACAAAGACACAGACACCGCGAAACAAAGGTACGTACGCCGCGGAACAAAGGTACGGACGCCGGCGACGATTTTCAGTCTTTTCTACAACGGAAAGTTTGTGACCACTGACATCAGCGTCTGCATGGACAGCCGGTTTGACAAAATTGTAGACAAAGAGCTGAAGTGGCAAAGCGCGAAAGCCTGAGGTTTTGGGGGAGTGCTGTTGTCAGGTTTATCATATTTTTTGTAAATTCTATGGCTCATAAGGCGGATCGGAGGGTTAAGCATATTTAAGTCGAATGCGAAGTATTATATGCTCCGAACCACCTTTGAGAGTTTGTTTTGTCTTTTAGTTCGGCTCAAATAGCCTAACCCTTTGGTGCGGGATAAGAGCCTTAAAGAATTATTCGAATACGTGTAGTTGCATTTGAAAAACGTTGGTTTCTTTGTAATATTCCATTAGGAAATTATATATTTATCTCTGTGAAGGTGGTTGGAGGATATGCGGACAGCAGCCGCAACTCAGCAATAAATATCAAAAAACAGAATAGGGCAACGGCATCCGGAGTCAGTCACTGAATTATGGATTCCGATAAAGTAAAGGCATATGGAAAAGATCATACGGTTAACCAAAGAAAACATCGGGCAGGAACACATCTGCTGCGCAATTTCGGACAGGAAATGCAGGGAAAGCTACGAACTGAAAAAGCAGTGGCTTGCGAAAGAGTTCGAGCACGGTTATTCGTTTTACCGCATAGACGCGCGGGCCAAGGTTTTTATTGAATGCTGCGACGCCGAAAAGGCCTGGGTGCCGGTTGATGCTCCGAACTGCATTTTCGTCGGCTGCCTTTGGGTGTCGGGAAAATACAAAGGAAAGGGATACGCCAAGGCGCTTTTGCAAAAAGCGGAGGACGAGGCGAGGGCGCGCGGCAAAGACGGGCTGGTGACGGTTGTCGGGACAAAGAAATTTCATTTTATGAGCGACGGCAAATGGCTGCTGAGGCAGGGCTTTGAAGAAGTCGAAAGACTGCCGTACGGTTTCAGCCTTTTGGCGAAGAAGTTCAATGAGAAGGCGGCGCAGCCGGCTTTCAGGAAGTCGGCGGTAGCCGGCGAATGCGGAAACAAGGACGGGCTAACGGTTTATTTTACCAACCGCTGTCCGTTTTCGGAATACCATGTGGCCAATTCTCTGGCGGAGACCGTCAGGAACAGGGAGCTGAACCTTGAAGTGGTAAAGCTGGAAACCCTGGAAGAGGCGCGGAACGCTCCGACGCCGGCAACAATTTTCAGCCTCTTCTGTAACGGAAAGTTTGTGACCACTGACATCAGCGTCTGTTTGGACAGCCGGTTTGATAAAATTGTTGACAAAGAGCTGAAGCGGCAAAGCGCGAAAGCCTGAGGTTTTTTGGGGTGTGCTTTTGCCAGGTTTGTCATTTCTTTGAAAAAAATCAGGCTGGAGTGTTTCTTAAATTTTTGCCGATCTCAGGCGCCAGCGAATAGGGACGGTTGAAGGCTTCCTGCGAAAGCCGGAAATGGACAGCCAGTTTGCGGATGGTTTCTTTGGAAAGCCCCTTGTGATAATTCAGTATTTTTGAAACAGTGCTTTTGGATAATTTGAGGATTTCGGCCAGATCTCTGGCTTTCAGTTCATGTTCCTGCATGAGTGTCTTAAGCAAGGGAATGGGTTCCAGTTCCTGCTGCCTGCTGTGCTCTTCATCCCATTTTTCGATTAGCAAACTGAGCAGTTCGGCTTCATCCTGTCTGGCGGAGTTTTCGGAGCAGACAAATTCTTCCAGCAAGCTGCAGTAGCGCCGGTACTGTTTTTTGTTTTTGATGACAGTGTATTTCAGAGTTTCCATTTTTGTTTAGTTAGTAGTTGCTTATTCCGTACTGTCGTTGCTCTCCGCAAAGTCTGGTGTATTCGGCGTGTGTGCCGATCCAGAGAACGAACAGATGGACTTTGGCTTTTCCAAAATGATAGCGGCAGATCATCCGGTAATTGTTCCCGCCTATGTTGAATACCACTCGTTCGGTGCCTTTTCCCAGTATGTCGGCGTTGTTGTAGGTGGCGATCATGTCCGAGGGCACTTTCCAGTCGGCAAATTTCAGAATTGATAACCACGCCTGAAAAGATGACCGGCTTCGGGCATGGAGCCGAATGTAATTTTCGATAGGCTGCCTCTTTATGAGAGGTATTTTCATAAGAAAATGTAGAATTCACTCAAAAAGTTTCCTTTTGTGAAACTCTTTGAGTGATACTTTGAAGAGCAGTGTTTATTTGGAAGAGCGCCGCAAGAATCGAGTCATTGCGAAAACTTCATCCAAATCAGCGCCTGCAGTTTACCTTGCATTTTCATCATTTCCCGGCAGAGGAGGCGAGCGGTTGCAGAGGCGTTTCGTTTAGGCTGAACGTGATAATTGCGCAATTGTCGTTCTCTGAAAGTTTTTTGAACGGCAGACTTTGCATGCTTCGTTTTTGAAAAGCCGCCAGCTTGTCCGGAGCGACGGTGGCATAAAAAACATCGTTCTTCACCACGCCGTGCACATGGCATTCAGGGAGCGTGTTGTTGTCGAAATAATCATTCAGCCGGTAGGTTTTTCCGGCTTTTTTCGAGTGGGCATAATAGATCCTTTTGTTTTTAAAATACACTTGGAATATGATGAAGCTGTCGCTTTCTATGATTCCATCGAGCGATGAAACGACTTGCCCCGCGCGGATTTGTTTCCGCACGCTTTTAAAATCCCATTTTAGCACATCCTTTTCTTTCACATTGTACTTTCCGAAGTCAATCAGATAGCGGCTCGGCAGGCCTTTTTCCGTTAATTCGAAAATATTGTAATTCAGTGGAGAAATGACCAATGTGCGCCTGCCGGTGTTGATAGGTTTTGATAATACATAAGCTCCAGGGTATTTGGAGTCCTTCATATATTTCCCTTTGACTTTGTCGAATTGTTTTGAGTATAATTTATAGAAAAAATCTCCGTAGAAGTGCGCAAATACGAGCATGCTGTTTTTGCTGACTTTTTCGAATTGCTGTATGATTATATCATGGGGCGTTTTAGAGATGAAATTCAAATCCAGGTCAAACGTAAACATTTCGCTCAGCGTCTGATCCCAAACCAGAATGTGATCCTTTTCTTTGTCTATGCAGAAAGCAAACGGGTTGATCATTTCTTCCGGTCCTTTTCCCAGTTGTGTTTTATTTACAAAATGGCCATCGTTTGAAAACGCGAGGAGTGACTTGGCATCAAAAGCATCAAGAACAAAGACCCTGTTTGAATAATATTCCAGCTTCAAAAAGTGTCCAAACATTGAGGATTTATTCGTTTCCAATGGCGCGATAGCCTTTATCGACACTTCGGGCAAATCCTGAGAAGGTTCATCTTCTATGTCAATGCTGATAAGCTGTGGAGCAGCTGTTTCAGTGGTTTTATGTTCTGAACAGCCTGCTAATATGATGGCAAGAGCTAGAAAAAAATACTTACACATGTTTCGCTTATTTTTTAAATCAAAATATTTAATTTAAAAATTTTACACAAATATTCAATTTAAAATCGGTTCATAATAAATTATTAGCAAGCGCTTATTCGTATTAGCTTTTTGGGCACCTGATTTCATTTAGCCCATATGCAGGAATGCTCATTCTTTGCTTTTAAAGATATTGTCGGGTTTCGGCTTAGCACGGGGCTTTTTTCAAGAGTAGCCCGAAGTATTGTGCAAGTATTGCGAGGAGTACATTTTCTAACTGTCCCAGCTTTTTCATCCCCCAATTTTCATTAAAAAAACATCAGCCCCTTTGGTTACCTTTTTACTTTTCAGATCATAAACGTAGGAAATCAAGAAGTATTTATAATATAAACAAGAGTCAATTCCCTGTTTCTTGTGTTATTTCCGGAAAGAAAATGCAGGGGAAGCGGGGGAACGGTTGGCAAAGATGTTTTTTGGATATGAAAAAGTTAGGTTTCTTTTTGTCTCTGGTTCTATTCAATATTTCTGCATTTGCGCAGGAAAACACGAAGTTGCATTTGAAATGCAGCAAGGAGCTTAAGAGTCCGTCCGCACAGGCGTTGTACGACATTGTGCCCTGTAAGGGCGGGTGTTTTTATTCGCTGAAATACAATACCTACAACGGCCAAAAGGCAAAGCTGTATCACTATGAAAAGGACTTTTCGATCAGTTCGATAAGAAATCTGCCGTTGAAGATCGGGAAAAAGAAGCTACAGTTCGAGTCTTTTTTTTGCACGGACCACAATCCGTATTACGTGTGTTCCTATATGGACAAGGAACGCAAGAAAAGAGACTTCTATGTTTTTTCGGCAAATGACCAGAAAAAGATTCCTTTCCAGTTTACCGTTCTTTCGGAATCCAGCATTTATCATCAGATAGACTACCGCTATTCGCCGGACAAGTCCAAGTTCATGCTTGTTGTGTCGCTGCTCGACGGGAACCTGAAAACATTTGTATTTAACAGGGAAATGGGTATGCTCAGGAAGGAAACCGTCCGCGTAAAGGGCTACAACCACGTGTATGAGCAGATCAGTCTGGACAATCAGGGCAACTCATATTTTCTCGTTACCCGGGACAATTTGGCTAACAAAGAGTATTCGCTGGTTACAAGCACCGGCGGGAAGCTGCAGGAAATCGGCACCCCCGGCTGTTTGAGCGGCAAGTCCCTTCTGAACATGCAGCTGACAAACTCGCCGTATACCGGAGAGCTTGTTTGCGCCGGTTATTTCTCCGATCCTGCGGAGGATAATAAGAAAGGAATATACCTGTTTACTGTCAAAGACCAGAAGGTGCAGTGCGCGCAGTCGCATTTTCTGGACGAGTCGGAGCTTAGGGAGGGATTTGAAAAACCGATAGTTTGGGGCAAACTCGAGCTCGGTGAAATCATACCGAAAAAAGACGGTTCGTTTTTGCTCGTTGCGGAAGAGTACTTCGAAGAGAGCCATTACGTTGGCGACTTCAAGGGGACGCTGAACATGGAGGACAGTTTTTTCGGGACGGGCGACATGCTGGTTGCCTCTCTGGGCCGCTCGGGAAACATTCTTTGGAGCAAGCGCATACAGAAAGCCCAGTATTCTGTTAATGACAACGCTTTTTACAATTCCTATTCTACGGCTGTTTTCGGCCGCAATCTGTATATCTTTTACAACGAGCCGGCCAAGCGGGACGCTTACAAAATGGACAAAGCGCCGTTGGTGTACCTGGTGCTTGATGAGAAAGGCAATACGCTCGACAAACAGAAGGTTATCGATGCCAAAGACTTTGGCGTGCTTGCCCAGCCTCAGACAGCAAAGCAAAATGATCGCGGCGAGATTATTCTCTTCGGGCAGAAAAACAACAAGGAGCGTTTCTTCAAATTCTCCCCCGCAGTGAACTAAGGGATACTGTTTGCCATAAGAACTTTTATTGTATCGCAATCCAGGCATTTTTTTCAAATGTCTGTTTTGCTTTACACAAGCTGCCATTCTGACTATTGTGCTATTCTTCCATTCCGAGACCTTTCGCAGTACTCGCCCGCCGGTCTTATTTTTTTATTGGAATTCCCTTAGTATCTTCGTTTATTGATTGTTGCATTTGCAAACTTTCGCCTGAAGATTGTCATTTTTTCATTTAACGAGCCGGGCAAGCAGGCAGGCAAATGCGGCGATGAACTAAATTCATTCCTATGACAAACATAATACTGTTTGATGAGCCTCAGGCCCGTCAAAACCTGTTGCCGTTTACTTTTACACGACCGGTGGCTTCGCTGCGCTGCGGCATTCTTACCATTAAAGAGAAATGGGAAAAGCGCTTTAGTTTGGAGGCCTCTTATCTTACTCAAGATTATCTGCAGAAAAAATTTCCGCTTCGTTTTCAGGATGAGGACAATGTGCTGGTAAACGGGGCAGTCTTGCCTGACGGTGAAATGTCGGCGGCCGTGCAGAGGCTGCAGGAAAATCAGGCGTTGGTGAAATCAGGGCTTGTTCTGGCTTTCCGGGCGTCGCGCAAAGTCGCCCAGAATTTCGATTTGTCAAGCCTGCCGGAAGGCG
>JAKSBZ010000224.1 GCA_022360875.1 Cytophagales bacterium
AGTGGCTTCGGGTGATACAATTTCTAAGTACATCTATTTGATTGTTTATTAAGCCTCAGCCAACATTTTTTCTCCAGCTTCGATGGCATCTTCAATGGTACCTTTTAGGTTAAAGGCCGATTCCGGCAAGTGATCCAATTCACCGCTCAAAATCATATTGAACCCTCTGATCGTATCTTTAATATCCACTAATGCGCCCGGCACACCGTTAAACTGCTCGGCTACGTGGAACGGCTGCGACAGATAGCGCTCAACGCGACGCGCGCGGTGAACGACCAAACGATCTTCCTCAGAAAGCTCGTCCATCCCCAAAATAGCAATGATATCCTGCAGCTCAGCATATCGCTGAATGATTTCCTTAACGGCCTGAGCAGTATTGTAGTGCTCTTCACCAACAATATCCGCTTCCAATATACGAGAAGTCGAATCCAGCGGATCCACGGCAGGGTAAATCCCTTTCTCAGTAATCTTACGCGAAAGAACGGTCTTGGCATCCAGGTGAGTAAAAGTTGTCGCCGGAGCCGGATCAGTCAAGTCATCCGCAGGCACGTAAACCGCCTGTACAGAAGTAATTGATCCGCGCTTGGTTGAAGTAATACGCTCCTGCATCGCTCCCATCTCGGTAGCAAGCGTTGGCTGGTAACCTACTGCCGAAGGCATACGCCCCAACAGGGCTGACACTTCCGATCCCGCCTGAGTAAAACGGAAAATATTGTCAATAAACAGAAGAATGTCGCGTCCTTTTCCTTCGCCCTCGCCGTCACGGAAGTACTCTGCTACCGTAAGCCCAGAAAGCGCTACGCGAGCACGTGCCCCAGGAGGCTCGTTCATCTGCCCGAACACCAAAGTCACTTGCGAATTTTCCAGTTCGTTTGCATCAACCTTTGACAGATCCCATCCGCCTTCTTCCATTGACTTCACAAACTCGTCGCCGTACTTGATAACTCCGGATTCGATCATTTCACGAAGCAAATCGTTTCCTTCGCGCGTGCGCTCACCAACACCGGCAAACACCGAAAGGCCTGAGTAAGCTTTTGCAATATTGTTGATCAATTCAAGAATCAGTACGGTTTTACCTACACCCGCGCCTCCGAAAAGACCAATCTTTCCTCCTTTTGGGTAAGGTTCCAAAAGGTCAATTACTTTAATTCCAGTATAAATAATTTCCGTAGAAGTAGAAAGCTCGTCGTATTTAGGAGCTTGTCGGTGAATCGGCAGTCCTTTTTCACCTTTTGGCTGTGGCAAACCATCAATAGCCTCGCCGATCACATTAAACAACCGACCTTTCACGTCGTCTCCGATCGGCATCTGGATTGGGGATTCCATATCGATCACTTCCATTCCTCTCACAAGTCCTTCGGTACCTTCCATAGAGACCGTTCTCACACGCTGTTCCCCCAAATGCTGCTGCACTTCAAGAACAATCTTCGCACCGTCGGATTTTGTTACGGTCAGTGCATTCAAAATGCTAGGTAACGTGGCTCCCGCTGCATCAAAGCTAACGTCCACCACCGGCCCGATTACCTGAGTAATTTTACCAATGTTTGCCATTTCCAAATGTTTATTATAGATGATTGATGGTCTGATTTACAGACCCCAAATCTATAAGTTTAAATAATTATTGCCAACTAATACCTGAGAAATCCATTGTTTTTTTCATAGCTAAAGCCGGTTTTTTTAAAAAGCAATTGTGCTTTTCAAAAACCCGCCAACGGCTTTCTTCCGATTGATAAAGGCCCCCAAATGTAAGATATTTTTAAAATAATCAGCTATCCCTTTCCCGATTGTTGTCAATTTTTCAAAATCACTCTAAAAGTCGTGCCTTTTCCCCTTTCCGACTCCTTCACGAATATTTTTCCGTCATGATAATCCTCAATAATCCGTTTGGAAAGTGTTAGTCCGAGTCCCCAGCCTCTTTTCTTGGTTGAATATCCCGGATTGAACACTGTTTTCAGCTTCGATTTTGGTATTCCCCTGCCCGTGTCCGACACGTCAATAATCACTTTGTCCTCCAATACAAAAACATGCACGCCGATCGTTCCCACTCCCTGCATGGCGTCTACGGCATTTTTACAAAGATTCTCGATAACCCAGGCGAAAAGCTCTGCATTCACAGGGCATATTATCTCGGAGTCCGACTGCTTCAAATCCAGTTTGACTTTTGTCGATATGCGTCTCTGAAGGTAGCGCACATTCACATGCACCAAATCCACAATGTTTTTTTCTTCCAGAACAGGCACCGAGCCAATGTTGGAAAAACGATTGGTAATCATTTCAAGTCTATGCACATCTTTTTGCAGCTCTTCAATCACTTCCTCATTCTTAAACTCAGGATCGAACTTAAGATATTCCACCCAAGCCATCAGAGACGAAAGCGGAGTCCCCAGCTGATGCGCCGTTTCTTTGGCCAAGCCAATCCACACTTTGTTTTGCTCGGCAGTTTTGCTGTAGCTGAAAGCCAAATAAGAAAGAAAGCCAAAGAAAAAGATAAGACTCAGCTGCACATAAGGATAGGCCTGCAGCTGCTTGAGCAAAAATGAATGCGAATAATACACATACTGGTAATCATATTCCACCCCCTCATTGTACATCACAATACGGATCGACGGATTTTCACCCTTCATTTCATTAAAAACCCTCTGGTCAATCTGTTTTTTTTCTTCTTCAGTCGCATCCTCAGGATATCGAATATTGCGGGTATTGATTATGTTTCCGTAACTGTCGGCCAGAACCGTAGGAACAGTATGATTTCCCTGTATTATTTCTTCTGTAATAAACACCCAGCCGCTTGAGCCGTTGTTGTCAAAATCGCTTGCAAACAATTCAATTGCCTTGGCGAACAGCTCCGCCTGTTTTTTTTCGCGATCCTTGAGCCGCTCCACTAAATGGTCAGTATAAAAAATTGAGCTTATACAAATTAGAATAGACATACCCAGCACTACCCACTTAAAACGGGACTGGTTTTTATAATACAAATCAAATTTGTCTCCTTCACGCTTTATCGCCATGAATCTTCCTTGTTTATGCTTGTTTCCTGCCCAGTGGTTTCACCAGGTTTTGGCAAACGAACGGGTAATTCTGAATCCGCCTCATAAAGTTAATATGAACATTGCCTGCTTCACAAGCCTGGCAACGCCCAGTTTTATATTTTAAAAATTGAAAAACATTGGCGTATTTCAGAGTTGTTCTCAATATTTGTCGACGGGAATTTAAAAAAAAGATTTCTTCACTTTGCTCGGATAACAATAACCTCTTCACAATGAGGCGACATCAACTTGAAAGCCGATTTCCCTCCCTTTTTTAATCAGGCTTTTTACGGCCTTTTTCGTCCAGCACTTCGATATCCTGAATGAGCACCCGCTTTGAAATAGCCCGTCCCGTACGAGTGGCAGCCAGCCCGCCCAAAGCTGTTTCTTTATAGCGGGTTTCCATACTCTCTCCTATCTCAGCCATCGCCTCAACGCACTCATCCACAGGAATCACAGCGCTTACGCCCGACAGGGCAATCTGTGCAGAAGAATTCGCAATAGCCGCAGCGCTGGCATTCCGAACCACACACGGCACTTCCACCAATCCGGCAACAGGATCACACACCAGCCCGAGCATGCACTGAAGCGTAATTCCCACGGCATTAAACACTGCGTCAATGCTTCCGCCCAGGCAGTACACCATAGCCCCGGCACCCATGGCCGCCGCGCTTCCGGTCTCGGCCTGACAGCCACCAACCGCTCCGGCCAAACAAGCTTTCTGTTCGATAATCAGCGCTATTCCAGCCGCCACCAACAGTCCTTCGACAATTTTTTTATCCGATAAGCCGTGCTGTTCCTGCAGCGTGCACATAACTGCCGGCATAATACCCGAAGCCCCCGCTGTAGGCGCGGCTACTACGCGTCCCATGCACGAATTCACCTCTTTAGCCGCCAATGCGCGGGACACCAGCTTCTGAAACTCCGGCGACAAAACCGAAACAGGAGCATTCCAAACCTTCTTCGCTCCGTTGTCAATCATGCCGGAAGTCGACCGCATATCTTCCTCTAAACCTGTGCGGATTGCATCTTTCATCACTTCATAAGCCTTAAGCAATCCGTCGTAAATCTCTTCTCTCGACCTTCCGCGCTGCTTTTGCTCAAAAGATATCACGGGCTCAAACAAAGACTCGTCCTGTTTTTCACAGTATGCTTTCCAATCCGAAAAACTACTAAAGTCCAAACTCATAGGAAGTGGGGATAATGTCGTTTTGCACTCATCTTTTAACCCACAAGTAAAGAAAAAAGTACGAGTTGCCCAAGACGCAACTATTCTTTCGGTTCTCTCAGCTTCAAAGGACGCTTTTCCTTACTCTCCAAATCAAATCGAACGATCTGATTCACATTGGTATTGACAATCCAGATAATGTCATGCTGAACCAGTATTCCGCCAGGCTCGCTGAGCCCCTGCACAAGGGTGTGTATTCTTTTTTTCCGAAGGTCAATAACCTTAATCTTCCCGTTGTAAGTATCCGCCGCATAAAGCTTCCCTTTATAAAAAAACAGTCCCTCGTCATGCTGTAAAAGGGCTTCAGAAAAATCTCCGTTTTTGTCTCCGAAAACAAACAGCCCTTTTCCGAGCAGTGTCTTCACCTGCCGGGTTTCCAAATCAATTTCCCTTACGGCACTCCCTTCCGGATCGGCGACATAGAGTTTCTGCCCATCCACAGAAAGCCCGCTCGGCTGACTGAAACTCGCTTCTTTCAATGGCCCGTCAGCCAAACCTTCCTGTCCCGATCCGGCATAACGAAACGTTTTTTGTTTTTTTGTATCGTAGCGAAGAATCTGGTGATTGCCGGCGTTGGCAACATATACCTGCGAGCCAACGGCCGCCAAATCCCACGGACTGTTCGGCCTTACGTTCTTCCCCCAGTCTTCATCAAAATAATAACGTCCCAGTTCCCCGTCGCCAGACACCGTCACTACTTTTTTCCGGGCAAAATCCACCTTGCGAATCGCATTATTCCTAGTATCGGCCACATACATTTCTTTTCCCGCCCAGGCCATTCCCCTTGGTTCGCTGAACCGGGCGTTTTCGAATCCGCCGTCCCGGAAGCCCGCCTGTCCATCGCCTACCACATCCAAAACGTTGCCTTCAGGATCTATTCTCACCAGACGGTTGTGCCCCGTATCCGAAATCCAGAATGTTCCGTCCTCATTGGCCAGAATTTTTGATGGAAAGCGCAACACCGACTGCATTTCTTTTCGTTCTCCAAAATCAATAGGCTTTTTGTCAATTGCATTTCCATATACTTTTTTCACTGCTTTTATGTAAGGCAAAACCGTTTCGTAAACATCCTCTCCCGAATGGCTCCCCACAATTTTTCCATTTGGAGCAATCAACACCACTGTTGGCCAGGCATGCACCGCATATGCTTTCCAAACTTTGTAATCAGCATCATTGACTACAGGATGATGTATGCCGAACTTCTGAACAGCCCGAAGAATTCGGTCGTTGGTCCGTTCGCCCGTAAACTTTCCCGAATGCACGCCGATGATCACCAAATCATCAGAAAACTGCCGTTCCAGCTTATCCAAATCAGGCAAAATGTGGTAGCAGTTTATACAGCCGAAAGTCCAGAAATCCAACAAAACAATCTTTCCCCGAAAATCCTTGATTGACCACGAGCGGTTGGTGTTCACCCAGCCAAAAGACGTATTGATCTCCGGCGCGCTTACCTTTGCGGCTTTAACTTGGTCATACAATTCGCTGCCAGTTTGTGCCTGCAAGCAGTATAAATTCCCCATATAAAAAATCAAAAGGAAAATAATTGACTTCGTCTTCATCTTAAATTTGACTTTCTTTGTAAAACCGAGGACATATGCTTCTGTTAATTTTTGAAATACAGCCCCTCAGCTTTTTTAAGTATTGCCGGTAATTTAACTTATGTTAATATTTAGCTAAATCACTGGCTGTGAAACAAAACTGATAATAATAAAAAGCACGAAGTGCTTAAAACTATAAATCATAAAGAAAAACCATGCGAAACGTTACGATCATCATGGCAATGGAGGCCGAGGCAAAACCTATAATCGAAGAACTGAAGCTGCAGCCTGCGGCAAATCCTGCTCCTGAGCTTCCCATGCGTTTCTTTGAAGGCACACTTGGCCAGCTTCAGATCAACCTGATCGTAAACGGAAAGGACCCGCGCCACGGCGTTGACTGCATAGGCACACAACCCGCCACGCTTTCCGCCTATCTGGCTTTCACTCATTTCAATCCCGATCTGGTAATCAGCGCAGGCACTTGCGGCGCCTTCAAAAACAAAGGCAGCCGCATCGCTGACGTTTACCTAAGCTCAGAGTTCAAATTCCACGACCGCCGCATTTCCATCCCTGGATTCGACGTTTATGGAACAGGCTGCTATCCAAGCGGAGAATATGACAACATTGCCGAAAAGCTGCAGCTGAAAAAGGCCGTAGTCTCAACAGGCAACTCGCTGGACATGTCACCTACAGACTTTGATATAATCAGCCAAGAAGAAGTTGTAGTGAAAGAAATGGAAGCTGCGGCTATCGCATGGGTTGCCGAGCAGTTCAACCGGCCGCTTATTGCCCTCAAATCGGTAACAGACCTAGTAGACGGCGAGCATTTGCCTCAGGACGAATTTCTGATGAACCTGGAAAAAGCTTCTCTGGCCCTGAAAGAAAAAACAATCGCTTTTTTAGAGGCATTGCATTAAAATACAACTCAATATCGCTCGTTGATTGACTGGAAAGGTTCCTTAAAGTCCTTTTTCCAGTTAATTAACTGAAAAAAGACAATAAAACAGTAAATTTAATACCTTTAGGGGCTTTATTCCCGATTACTGTGCAAGCGAAGATACTGCGAACGCTTGAGCGATTTAAAATACTTAAGAAACTAACTGGCAATTATTTTATGTCTGCAGGAGAAATTCAACAAGAAAATCAAACCAAAAAAACAGGCAAGCTAACGCTGAAAAAAACTGTCCGAATTCTGTGGATTGTTTTATCGGCCGGGTTGCTGTTCTTTTCAGCTTATATTTATGCCGTAAATGCCGACCTGTTTGGCTGGTTCGGCAGCCTGCCAAGCTATAAAAGTCTGGAAAACCCCAAAAGCGATCTTTCGTCCGTTTTGTACTCTGCAGACGGCGTGGAGCTCGGAAAATACTACCGCACCAACCGCAGCGCCGTAACTTTCGACGAGCTTTCTCCCTATCTGAAGCAGGCCTTGGTTTCCACCGAAGACGAGAATTTTTACCAGCATTCGGGCATTTCGCTCAAAGCCACGCTTCGCGTTGTCGTTGGCGTTCTTTCGGGCAGCCGGAGAGGAGGAGGAAGCACACTTTCACAGCAATAAGCAAAAAACCTTTTCGGCACCCGGGGTGAGCTTCGAGGCACGCTGGGACAAAAATCTGCTTTACTTGACAAAATAATTTACAAAACCAAAGAGTGGATTGTTGCCATCCAACTCGAAAGAAACTACACCAAACAGGAAATCCTGGCCATGTACCTCAATACGGTTTTCTTCGGTCAAAATTCCTACGGCATTGAAGCCGCCTCGCAAACCTACTTCAACAAACCGCAGCACCTGCTGAAAATCGAGGAAGCGGCCATACTTGCGGGAATTGTTCAATCGCCAAGCGCGCAGAACCCCAAAACCAGCCCGAAGCGAGCCATGAAAAGGCGCAACGAAGTTTTCGGCCAGATGCTCCGCAACAAAAAAATCACTAATGCGCAGTACGATTCGCTCAAGCAGCTTCCTGTGGCCATTGACTTCAATGTAAAAAACCACAACCACGGAATGGCGACCTATTTCCGGTCGACAGTCGGAAATTTTCTGAGACGATGGGCGCGTGAAAACGGCTACGACCTCTACGCCGGCGGACTGAAAATATACACAACGCTGGACAGCCGCATGCAGGCTTACGCCGAAAAAGCCGTCAAGTGGCATATGCCTGCCCTTCAGGAAAAATTCGACAAACACTGGGAAGAAGGCAACCCTTGGATTGATGAGCACAACAAAGAAATCAAGGGATTCATTGAAGAGGAAATCAAAAAAACCGATGTCTACAAGGCCCTTAAGGCAAAGTATAAAAACGATACGGCTGCTATAAACGCTGAGCTGAACAAGCCCAAGAAAATGCGCGTCTTCTCATGGAACGGAGAGAAAGACGTTGTGATGAGTTCAATGGACTCGCTTCGTTATTACAAAAAAATACTGCAAACCGGTTTCATTGCCATGGATCCGGTAAGCGGGCACATCAAAGCCTGGGTAGGAGGCATCAACCACAAATATTTCCAGTATGACCACGTGATGGTCGGAAAACGCCAGCCAGGATCTACCTTCAAACCGATTGTCTACGCCGCAGCAATTGACAACGGTTTCAGCCCGTGCGACAAAGTTACCGACCAGCCATATTCTTACACAATGGCCAACGGCGAAAACTGGGTGCCGCAAAACGCTACAGGAAGGTACACGAACCAAGACCTGACTCTGCGTCAGGCCATGGCGCGGTCGGTCAATTCCATTACTGCTTATGTTATGAACAAAGTAGGGCCGGAAGAAGTGGTGAAATACGCCAAGCGTCTCGGAATCAAAAGCCCGCTTCAGGCAGTTCCCGCACTCGCGCTCGGAGTAAACGACGTCTCGCTTTACGATATGGTCGGCGCCTATTCTACTTTCATCAACAAAGGAGTTCACACCAAACCCAAATTCCTTACACGCATCGAGGACAAATTCGGCAACGTGATCCACGAATTCCCGCCGGAAAAGAGTGAAGTACTCAACGAGGAAACTGCTTACTTGATGACTTACATGCTTCGCGGCACCACGGAAGAAATCGGCGGCTCGGCGGCCCGGCTTATTCCTTTATCTGCCGGAGGCCTTGAAATCGGCGGTAAAACCGGCACCACCCAAAACGCATCGGACGGCTGGTTTATCAGCGTAACCAAGGATCTGGTGTGCGGTGCCTGGACGGGAGGAGACAACCGGGCAATCCGATTCAGACACTGGGCCGACGGGCAAGGTGCCCGCACGGCGCTTCCCGAGGTGAAAAACTTCCTGGAGAATGTTTACGGTGACTCAACGCTCGGCTACGAAAAAGGAATTTTCCCGCGTCCGCAAACTATCTCCCGCGAGCTGAACTGCGACGTGCTTACCTCCAAAGCCGAAGAAGCGCTCCGCAAGGCCGAAGAAGAAAGCCTTCCGGACTCGCTGAAAACCGAGGAGCCCAAGCCGGTGGAAGTTCCCGAAATCAATGAGGACGACTTAAATTTCTAAACCGGTTTTAAAACAATACGGCCAGTCCCTTCATTTACCTGAAGGGATTTTTTGTGAAAAAAAAATCATCTGTTAAATTTGCGATTTGCTCTCCGCAAAACGGAGCTGCAATGAGAACTATTTTAACAATCTAAACACCTCAGCAAGAGGCCTTGCCCGCGGGCATGAGATTAAATCGCTTAAAAAAATGAGCTTACTATCGATCGGAACGGTTGCCTTTGACGCCATAGAAACGCCGTTTGGAAAAACAGACAAAATTATCGGCGGTTCGTGCACCTACATTTCACTGGCTGCTTCATATTTCACACCAAAAGTCAACATCAGCGCCGTCATCGGCGACGATTTCCCCGAATCCGACATCCGCGCATTCAATGAGCGAAACATCAACACCGAAGGGCTGCAAATCAAGGAAGGCGAAAAAACTTTCTTCTGGTCGGGCAAGTACCACAACGACATGAACACCCGCGACACCCTGCAGACCGACTTGAACGTGCTGGAGGATTTCGACCCGGTGCTTCCGGACTCATACCAAGACTGCGATTTTCTGATGCTGGGCAACCTTACGCCTTCCATTCAAAAAACAGTAATCGACCGGATGAAAAAACGTCCGAAATTTGTCGCGATGGACACCATGAACCTGTGGATGGACATTGCCATGGCAGACCTTAAAAAGGTGCTCAAAATGGTCGATATCCTGATCATCAACGACGAAGAAGCGCGCCAGCTCTCCGGTGAATATTCGCTTGTCAGAGCTGCAAAAGCCATTCAGCAAATGGGTCCGAATTATCTGATCATCAAAAAAGGCGAACACGGCGCCCTTCTTTTCAACAAGAATAAAATCTTCCACGCACCAGCTTTGCCGCTGGAGGAAGTTTTCGACCCGACCGGCGCAGGCGACACCTTTGCCGGTGGTTTTATGGGCTACCTAGCCAAAACCGGCACTGTAAATTTCGAAAACATGAAAAAGGCAATCATTTTCGGATCGGCCATGGCTTCTTTCTGCGTAGAAAAATTCGGCCCCGAGCGCCTGCTCGACCTTACGCCACTGGAGATCAGCGAACGCGTCAAGCAATTTATTGAACTGACTGATTTCAGCAAAGAATTTTAACAACTACAGACTAAAGGCTTCCGATATTTGTTTGCGGAGGCCTTTTGCTATTTCACCCCTCCAGCTTGCCCGAATAATTTTTATCTTTCAACCGGAAACAAGCCCCCCTTTCCACCAGTATTAACCCAGCCCGGTTTCCTTCACAATTCACCAAAAATTGATTGCCCGCCAAAGATTATTGAATATATTTGTCCTTTTGAAAGGTGCCCGCACTGTAAAGTGCCTAACGGAAAATCGGATCTATGGCCCGGGTTTCCAGCATGTTTATATTTAAGAAAGACACTAAGAAATAAAAATACGCGAGCTATGGCTTGGTTTAAAAGAAAAGAAAAAGGAATTCAAACGCCCACGGAAGAGAAAAAAGATCTGCCCCAGGGCCTTTGGTATAAGTCTCCGAGCGGAAATATTATTTCGACCCGCGAACTGCAGCAAAACTGCTATGTTTGTCCCGACGACAACTACCACGTTCGCATCGGTTCCAAAGAATACTTCGAGATTCTATTTGACAACAACACATTCAAAGAACTAGATGCCGACATGATTTCGGGCGATCCGCTGAAATTCTCAGACACAAAGTCCTATCCGGCACGCCTGGAGGCTTCGCAGAAAAAAAGCAAGCTAAAAGACGCCGTAAGAAGCGCTGTGGGAAAAATAAACGGCAAGAATCTGGTTGTTGCCTGCATGGACTTCAGCTTTATCGGCGGTTCAATGGGCTCGGTAGTCGGAGAAAAAATCAGCCGCGCAATCCAATATGCCATTGATCACAAAACACCTTTCCTGATGATTTCCAAATCGGGAGGGGCCCGAATGATGGAAGCCGGATTCTCGCTGATGCAAATGGCAAAAACCTCAGCCAAGCTCGCATTGTTATCAGAAGCAAAAGTACCATACATATCGCTTATGACTGACCCAACCACCGGCGGTGTAACGGCATCGTATGCAATGCTGGGCGACTTCAATATTGCCGAACCGGGCGCATTAATCGGTTTTGCCGGTCCGCGCGTAATCCGGGAAACAATTGGAAAAGATCTTCCCAAAGGCTTCCAGCGCTCAGAATTCCTGCTGGAGCATGGATTCCTGGATTTTATTGTAGACCGAAGAATCCTGAAAACAAAACTAACGACTTTATTGGGCATGCTGGGCTACTAATCAGACCGCAGCCTACAGAATATTGGACTGAAATCAATATATTTGCAGCTGTTTAACGAACAGTTAATTCTTTAAATTTAGTTTTAATGACATCAGTAATCATTACATCGATTGTAGCGTTTACTTTGGTGATTTTGCTGTTGGTTTTCATCTTGCTTTTTGCACAGACCAAACTGGTGCAATCAGGCGACGTGACCATTCTGGTAAACGGAGAGAAGGAAATCAAAGTAGCGGCAGGATCGACATTGTTGAGCACGCTATCGGCGCAAAAGATTCTTTTGCCTTCAGCCTGCGGAGGCGGAGGTACTTGCGCCATGTGTAAGTGTAAAGTGAACGAAGGCGGGGGCGACGTGCTTCCTACCGAAGAAGGACACTTAAGCAGAAAAGAAAAAGCAGAAAACGTTCGTCTTTCATGCCAGGTGAAAGTGAAGAACGACATGAAGATAGAAATTCCAGAGGAAGTATTCGGCATCAAAAAATGGGAATGCGAAGTGATTTCCAACTACAATGTGTCGACTTTCATCAAGGAATTCAAGGTGAGACTCCCGAAAGGCGAAACCATGGACTTCGAAGCGGGAGGATACATCCAAATCGACGTGCCGGCCATCACCGTCAACTTCAAAGACATTGACATTACTCCGCACCCGGAACTGGGACACCCGGACGATGTTTACAAAAGCGACTGGGACAAATTCGGAATGTGGGATTTGACCATGAAAAACGACGAGCCGATTTACCGAGCTTACTCAATGGCCAACCACCCTGCCGAAGGAGACATCGTGATGCTTACCATTCGTATCGCCACTCCGCCTTGGGACAGAGCCAAAAACACTTGGATGGATGTTAATCCAGGCATCTGTTCTTCATACATTTTCTCAAGAAAGCCGGGAGACAAAGTGACCGTTTCAGGTCCTTACGGTGAATTCTGTATCAACCCTACCGAACGAGAAATGGTTTACATCGGCGGCGGCGCGGGAATGGCTCCGCTTCGCGCACAGATTTTCCACTTGTTCCACACCGAAAAAACTGCTCGGAAAGTTTCTTACTGGTATGGAGGACGCTCGAAAAAAGAGCTTTTCTACACGCCGCATTTTAGAAAAATCGAGGACGATTTCCCGAATTTCCAATACAACATTGCGCTTTCGGAGCCAATGAAGGAAGACAACTGGAAAATCAAAAAAAGCCTTGATGACAGAGAAGGAGACGGCTACACCGGCTTCATTCACCAGGCACTTTTCGACAATTATCTGAAAGACCACCCGGACCTTGATGAAGTAGAATTCTACTTGTGCGGGCCTCCGATGATGAATGCCGCCGTCCTAAACATGCTGGACGACCTGGGCGTTCCTCCGGAGAATATTCGATTTGACGACTTCGGCTAATCAGCCAATACAAAACAGGCAGCTTTTAAAGCTGCCTGTTTTTTTATCCTCAACAAAAAAACCGCACCTAATTCAGGCACGGCTTCCTCGCTCTATATTATGTCGCCGGTTTAGCGTGCTATCATTTTTTCTTTATATTTCTTTAGCTGTCTTCTGAGCGCTTCAACCGCCAAATCAGCGGCCGCTTCAAAACTCGGCGCCTGCTCTTTGGAGAAAAGCTGGTTACCGGGGATGTTGAGTAAAATTTCAATAGACTTGTTTCCATTCTCGTTATCTTTTTCCACTCTCATATAAACTTCTCCGTCGATAATCCTGTCAAAAAAAGTTTCCAGCTTATCCATTTTCTTTTGAATGAAGTCAATCAATTTCTGATCTGCCGTAAATTTTAGAGAATGCATCTGAACTTTCATACACGCAAGGTTTTTAGAATGAAAAACTAATTAAACTAAGCTTTCGGATGAGCCTGGTCGAAAACCTCCTTCAAACGATCCAAGGTCGTATGGGAATACACCTGCGTAGCATTTAAACTCTCATGTCCCAACAGATCGCGAACAGCCTTCAACTCAGCCCCCTTGTTAACTAAATGTGTGGCATAAGTATGCCGAAGAACATGCGGACTCCTTTTTTCAAGAGTCGTAAACAGGGCAAGGTATTTCTGCACTTTACGGTATACAAACACCGGGTACAATTGCCTTCCTTTGTCGTTTACGAGGAAATACTTCGACTCGTTGTCAAATTTCTTTCTTTTTTCGGCCATGTAAGCTTTAATCTCATTCAGCAGAGTTCTGTTGAAGGGGATCAGCCGCTCCTTGCTTCCCTTGCCTTTCACTTTTATCCGGGAATTATACAGGTCAATCTCCTCACTGGCAAGCTGAATGAGCTCAGAAAGCCGGATTCCGGTGCCGTACAGTAGCTCGAAAATCATCCGGTCCCTCCTTCCTTCAAAATCCGCACTAAATGCGTCTTCATGGTCAAGCATGCGCAACATATTTTCTTCGGGAACGAAGTTCGGAAGTGATTTTTTTACTTTTAGTGGGCGAACCTTACTCATTGGATTTACGCTAATCAGTTCCTCTCTAAGCAAAAACTTGTAAAAGGACTTGAGCGTGGCGATTTTCCTGTTGATCGAGCGCGCCTGGATATTTTCATCCATCAGAGAAAGCAGCCACGAACGAACAATGGGATAACTGACTTGAACAAGCTTGGTTTCGAAGGAAAGGGACGTCAAAAAAACAGAAAACTGCTCGAGGTCCGTTTTGTAGGCAAGGATGGTGTGTGAGCTGGCCCGTTTTTCAACGGCGAGATAGTTTAAAAAACGCTCAATCATAAAAACATCTTGATTACGGCTTTCAACATAATCAAGATACAAAAAAAAACTAAGTCGGTAACGACTTAGTAATTCTTTTGTGCATATAATTTTTGCTTATAAGCTGCTTTCAGTCGCATCTGTCTTCTGGCTGTACAAGGCTTTTCGTAGAAGTTTCTAGCTCTAAGCTCTTTCAAAACACCAGTGCGTTCAAATTTCTTTTTGAATCTCTTCAGAGCCTTTTCAATTGACTCGTTTTCTTTTACGTTAATGATGATCATATCTAGATAAATGATTTATTACCTGTACTTTATTTCCCAAAATCAGTTCGCAAATTTAAATGTTTTTTTTTTAAATGCCTATGCACTTCCCAATTTTTCTCACATGCTTCTTTCCTTCCTGTTTTTACTGATCTTCGCCCATATTTGTTCCGAAGCTTCCAAGAGATCTTCTTCCCTCGCCGCCATTTCGCTCTGCGACTGCGCCGTTCTTTCCGCGTGCATTTCAATAGGCTAAATACAACGATCTTCTGTAAGCCAGCGCCTTTCCAGCTGCCAGCCGAGATTGATTTCGCAAACCGAAGGCTTTCTCAAAATTAATCCTTTTCTTTGAGGATCATTTGAACAAAATCGCGCACTAATAATTGACCATTTATTTATGTAAAAGGGTGCTGATTCTTTTTTAAAGCAAAATTTCTGTATCGTGAAAAGAGTACTTATTACGGGAGCCGCGGGATTTTTGGGCTCACATCTATGCGACCGATTCATTGCAGAAGGATGCCATGTCATCGGCATGGACAACCTGATCACCGGCGACATGCAAAACATTGAGCATCTGATGCCTCTGAAACATTTCGAGTTCCATCACCACGACGTCTCCAACTTCGTGCATGTCTCCGGCCGGCTCGACTACATCCTTCACTTCGCCTCCCCGGCCAGCCCCATCGATTACTTGAAAATTCCGATTCAGACGCTGAAGGTGGGCTCGCTCGGCATCCACAACCTGCTGGGACTTGCCAAAGAGAAAAACGCCCGTCTGCTGATCGCCTCCACTTCCGAAGTGTACGGCGACCCGCTGGTTCATCCGCAAAACGAAGAATACTGGGGCAATGTAAATCCGGTGGGACCCCGGGGCGTTTACGACGAAGCAAAACGATTTCAGGAAGCCATGACGATGGCTTATCACACCTTCCACGGACTTGAAACGCGCATTGTGCGCATCTTCAACACTTACGGACCGCGAATGCGCCTGAATGACGGGCGCGTGTTGCCGGCATTCATAGGCCAGGCCCTGCGCGGCGAAGACCTGACAGTTTTCGGCGACGGCTCGCAGACTCGCTCGTTTTGCTACGTTGACGATCTGATCGAGGGAATTTACCGCCTGCTGCTCAGCGACTACGCCCAGCCGGTAAACATCGGGAATCCAAACGAAATCACCATCCGGGAATTTGCAGAAGAGATTATAAAGCTAACAGGAACAAGCCAGAAAGTTATCTACAAAGACCTTCCTAAAGACGACCCAAAACAGCGCCAGCCGGACATTTCCAAAGCCAAATCGCTGCTGGAATGGGAACCGAAAGTATTGCGCGCCGAAGGCCTGAAAATCACTTACGAGTATTTTAAATCGCTTCCTGAAGAACGCCTGTTCGAAAAAGAACACTACAGTTTTGACGACTATATAAAAAAATAAGCGGATAAACCGCTTATTTTTTTTTGCCCCGCACCATACGGTCTTTCCCCTGCATGTCCGTCCTTACTTCCAACTCTTCAAAGCCAAGTTCTTCCATCAGCTGCACTGTCTCCTGTGCGAAGGCTTCATTAATTTCAAAATAAAGCTTGCCACCGGACACCAGATCTTTCCGGGCAAGCGCGGCGATTCGCCTGTAAAAAAGCAGGGGGGTGTCATCTTCGACAAACAGAGCCAAATGCGGCTCATGCTCAAGCACATGCTCATCCATTTCCTCCTTCTCGGCCACACGCACATATGGAGGGTTGCTGACCACAATATCGTAAGACGAACCAGGAAAAGACCTCGCAAGAATATCCCGTTCAAAGAACTCTACAGAAGCCCGCAAAGTCTGAGCATTGTCTCTGGCTATCTTCAGCGCCTGGGAACTTATATCCACTGCACTAACCCGCATGTCCGGCCGCTCCAGCGAAAGGCTTATAGGAATGCACCCGCTGCCGGTTCCAATATCCAGCACTTTCAATCCTTTTTTATCCGCATTCTCATCCAGAATCCATCGCACCAGTTCCTCGGTTTCGGGCCGTGGAATCAACACCGACGGCGTAACGCGAAATTTTCTGCCGTAAAAATATGCACACGAAAAAACGTACTGAACCGGTTCTCTGTTCAGCAAACGCTCCAGCGCATTCTGCCATTCTTTTACCTGCTCATCCGGCACCGCCACAGAAACATTCAGCAAGCACTGCATCTTGTCCAAACCGAACAGTTCTTCCACCACCCAATACGCCAGTGCCCTCGCTTCCTCTTCCGGCCAGGCCTCTTTCAGCTTTTCCTCCGTTGCTTTCAGCAGCTTCTGAGAAGTCATTTTTACTATTTTTTTTAAAAAACAAAGCACCCTGTCTCCAAGATGCTTCATACAAATTATGTTATTTGCCGGTTTGCTAAACGCGCACGTGCTTCTCGGCATGATAAGACGATCTTACCAGCGGACCCGATTCAACATAGCGGATCCCTCTTCGCTCTCCCTCCTCCTTGAAGTGAGCAAACTTGTCAGGATGAACGAATTCCGCCACCTCAATATGCATCTTGGTCGGCTGCAGATACTGCCCTAGAGTAAGAATATCCAATCCTGTTGCCGCCAAATCGTCCATTGCTTTGTACACTTCCTCATCGGACTCGCCCAGTCCCAGCATAATTCCCGTTTTCGATCGCTTGCCATACTCTTTGATTCGTCTGAGCTCTTCCAGGCTGCGAACATATTTTCCCTGCGGACGCACACGGCGGTAAAGGCTTTCCACGGTTTCCATGTTATGCGAAACCACCTCCTGTCCGGCACTGATCATTCGCTCCAGCGCTTCCCAGTTTCCCTTTACGTCAGGAATAAGAGTTTCAATAGTTGTTGCAGGCGAAAGCTCCTTAATTCTGCGCACAGTCTGATACCAAATTTCCGCTCCTCGGTCTTTGAGTTCATCACGGTTTACCGAAGTCAGCACCGCATGCTTCACGCCCATAGCCTCGATAGCCTCAGCCACACGCTGAGGCTCTTGCTCATCGTACTCGGGCGGGCGACCTGTTGTCACCGCACAAAATGTACAGCTGCGCGTGCACACATTTCCCAATATCATGAACGTAGCCGTGCCCGCACCCCAGCACTCGCCCATGTTCGGACAATTCCCGCTCTCGCAGATTGTGTGCAGCTTGTTTTTGTCCACGATCTCGCGCACCTTCGCGTATTCCTTACCGACCGGAAGCTTTACGCGCAGCCAGTCGGGTTTTTTCCTTCTCTTTGTTGACTCTTCTGATATTACCGGCAGTTCTATCATTACCTTCTATGGTTATTTTTCCAGACTGGTCCTCCAAGGAATCGACATCAAACCTTTCAGGCAAAAAAAGGTTTTCCATTGCCCAAAAACGATTTCACCATTCCTTGCTTCGTCTTCTCTTGTTTGTAAAAAATGTCATTCAAGTCCCTGTTTTTCTTCAGGTTGAAATTTTCATTGCAGAAAATCAAACCGTTTCTAAAGGAACATGCAGTTTTCACGAATGTAATAAAAGTTTTTTGATTGATCCGGTTTTCATATAGAAAACTGTGTCTCACTTTCTCCATCCGTAAAATACCGTAAAGTACACATTGGGATAAGCGCTGTACTCCTTTTTCTTGTTAATTATTGTCACTTTTTTGAAAAAATACTCATACATGGCGCCGACTTCTACACCGAACAAATCCTTCTTCGTGACGCCAAACTCAAACAACAAGGCGGCTTTAGCGTGCAGCCCGGGAGCAAAAGACGTTTCGCCAAGTCCTCTGAACAGCGTTCCCGGCCCTGTAATATCTCCCGAAGGATTGTCTTCCATTTTCACTTGCTTTCCTCCGGCAAGCGTAACATAATAAGGAACCACCAGCCCCACCGAAGGCCCGCCCGCAAAAAGCGCATTGATCTGCACTCCTTTTTGCTGCGCCTTTTCAAACAACACCATATCTCTTCCGTAATGCGCCCTCAGATCATAGAGATAATTGTACTTTTCAATAATAAACGAATTACCCGTTCCCCCCTGAACCCTCACCTCCTTGGGGTGCTTAATATTCACCAGCTCAAACCCATAAGTCTTGAACAGCCCTTTTTCAATCAGTTGCGAATTGCGTACAACAAAACCTCCTAACAGCCCGCTGTTGGACGCTTTTGTAAGTCCATAAAGCCACTCGGTGTCATATTCATGAGGATTTTCGTATTGGGCGGCCGCTTCAAGAGGCTGAAGCAAAAAACATAAAAACAAAAGTGCCCACTTTAGAATACATGTAAAAAGAGAAGTCTTCATATAACAGAATTTTTATATCGTATTCAAACTATGGCTATTTCCGCTTCTGCGAGAATACCTCATGGCGCAAATAACATTTGCATCTCCTTCTCCCTACTAAACCGTACTTTCTCACGCGCCACCTGCATTTCGATTCCTAGCGAACAGCCATCGAAATCCATTCCTCAACCGCACTTTGCTGTCTTTAAAAATTTAATCGTACCAAATCTTATGCTCCTTGGAATCATAGCCGGATTTCTTGCGCATCACTTTAGCTCGCTGTTTATCCGGTTTTACCCAAACCCTGTCCCACAACTGAGCAACCCAGCTTCGCCTAAGCATCGGCGCTCCCTTCGATTTCCTTAACTGCGCTTTGTATTGCTTATTCAACCGCGACTCATCAACCATGTGCAGCTTCGGATTCCTCGCTTTTGCCAGCTGCTGTTTATATTGCTTTCTTAACCGGTTTGGATCCACCATGCGCATTCGGGAAGGCAAGGCTTTGGAAAGCTGACGCTTATACTGCGCCCGCATGCGCGACAAATTCACCATTCTAAACTTCGGACTCCGAGCCTTGGCAAGCTGTTGCTTGTACTGTTTATTCAGCCTGCGCGTGTCAACCATACGAGCCCGAGAAGGCAAAGCCTTGGATAACTGGCGTCTGTACTGTTTTTTCAACCTGCGTGTGTCAACCATACGCACCCGGGACGGCAATTGCTTGGAAAGCTGACGCCAGTACTGCTTTTCCTGCCTGCGCGTGTCTGTCATTCGCACCCGGGATGGCAATTGCTTGGAAAGCTGGCGCTTATACTGCTTTTCCAATCCGCGAGTATCAGCCATGCGCACCTTGGAGGGCAGCGCCTTCGAAAGCTGGCGTTTATGCTGCATCCGGTATTTTCTGCTGTTGTAGGCCCGTTGTTTTTCTGATGCCGCTTTCTTCAGCTGCTTTTTATACTGTCGATAATAATGTTTTTTATTATACTTTCGGGGTTTAAACTTGCTGGTTGCCCCGCTGCTGAATTTGTTGCGATGCAAATACGGATGCGGTCTTCCCATAATCAATCCCTGCGTGCTGTGCTTCCTGCTTACTGCCCGTTCGCGCTTCTTGTTGATCGGATACTTTTTGGGCGCTTTGTAGCCCTTGCTTTTCCTGGCATTTTTGTAGCCCGTGATTTCCATCTGCCCAAAATTCACCTCTGTGGCCGTCGGCTTGGTCGACCGTTTTCTCTGCTTCTTTTTCGAAACCTTCACCACGCCTTTCTTTGCCGTCTTCTTATTTTTTTTCTGAGCAGATGCTTGCCCGCCCCAAGCCAAAAAAATAAAAGATAAGGCAAAAAAAACGGCAAAAAATAATCGAGGCTTTCTCCTGACTTCTCTGTTCATAAAAATGGGCTTGTGTACAAATAATACTCTAAAGTACTGTAACGAATAATTCTAATAAATAAACTTGGTGTCGGAAAATTTTTATTATTTGAAAGGAAATATAATCAAAAAGTTTGAATATTCGATTTAAGATCCCAAATAGAGCTCCGTTGCCCAGGACAGCGGCAAGCCATAAACAAGATTACTTGAAAAAAGCACACGCACTGTCCAACTACCGGAAAAAACTGAGCACAACCGTATATGATTCAATTTGAAGAATTTACTCTGAACAACGGACTGCAAGTCATTGTACACGAAGACTCCAGCACGCCCATGGCGGCTGTCAATATATTATACAATGTCGGATCGAAGGACGAAGACCCGGAGCGCACCGGATTCGCCCACCTTTTCGAACACCTGATGTTTAGCGGCTCCAAGCATATTCCTTCCTTCGACGAGGTGGTTCAAAGCGTCGGAGGAGAAAACAATGCCTACACCAGCCTTGACGTCACCAATTTTTACACCTTAGTGCCAGCCATCAACCTGGAAACCGCCTTCTGGTTGGAGTCCGACCGAATGGCCAGCCTGAACATCAGCGAAGCGGCGCTGGAAAAAGAGCGAAAAGTTGTCATTGAGGAGTTCAAGCAGCGCTATCTCAACCAGCCCTACGGAGATCTCTGGCTGAAGCTCCGTCCGCTGTGCTACCAAGTCCATCCTTACCGCTGGCCGACCATCGGCAAAGACATCGCTCACATCGAGCAGGCCAAACTGGAAAATGTTCAGGCATTTTTCGACAAATTTTACCATCCCAACCAAGCCATTCTTTGCGTTGCCGGCAATGTAACAAGCCAGCAAGTACGGACACTCGCCGAAAAATGGTTCGGCGACATACCGGCCGGGGCGCCCTACAAACGTCAGCTTCCTGAAGAACCTGTCCAAACCCAAGAGCGGAAGCTTACCGTTCGGGCAAATGTTCCCTACACCGTAATCGTCAAAGCTTACAAAATGCGTAATAAAGCTCATCCCGACTATCCGAAAGCCGATATGCTGAACGACATACTGGGGCAGGGAAAATCCTCTCGGCTTTACGATAAACTGGTCAAAGGCGCCAGTTCTTTCAACACCGTAAACTCCTACCTCACGGGTTCGCTGGAGGACGGCTTGCTCGTCATCAACGGCAAACTGCACGAAGGCGCCGAAATAGAGCAGGCAGAAAAAGAAATCGACGGAATAATTGCCGAACTGCAGCTGGAACTTGTCAGCGAGCAGGAGCTTCAGAAGGTAAAAAACCAGGCGGAAGCAAGCCTTGTTTTCTCCGAAATGGAAATCCTGACCAAAGCCATGAACCTTTCTTATGCCAAACTGATGGGCGACACCAACCGCATCAACAGCGACCTGGAACTTCTGCAGCAGGTTACAAGAGAGGACATCCGGCAATCTGCCCGTGAAATTCTAAGACCGGAGAACTGCTCAACGCTGTATTATTTGCCGTCAAATTCCGGAAAGTAAGTACTTCCAGTAATTTGTCTTAAGATATTGTTTAGCTAAATCACTGGCCATAAACCACAACTGAAAACAATAAAAAAGTGCGAGGGACTTAAACTTAGAGGATTCACATAAAGGTATTGTTCAAAAAAAGTATTATATTTTAATGTAATTATTTTTTTGAACAATACGACACATGAAAGCATTACTAATCATTCCATTGGTTCTCGCAAGCCTGCTGACTTCGCATGCTCAGAGCACCGTCAAAGAAAATCTACAGATTGAGAGTAAAATTCTGAAATCTCCAGTCAAATACTCCGTATACCTGCCCGAGGGCTATCCCAGCTCAAAACAAAAGTACCCCGTACTTTACCTGCTGCATGGCTATTCTGGGGATAATTCCGACTGGTTACACAAAGGCAATCTTCAAAGAACTGCCGACGCACTGATAAAAAAAGGCAAGCTTGAACCAACAATTATTATAATGCCCGACGCAGGAAACTGCTACTACCTCAACTCTGCCAACGGCAAATGGAACTACCACGATATGTTTGTCAAAGAGTTCGTTCCTGCCATTGAGCAGCTTTACCGTATCAAAAAAGAAAATAAATTCCGAGCTGTTGCCGGGCTTTCTATGGGCGGTTTCGGCGCCACAATGCTTGCGCTGAAGAATCCCGAACTTTTCGGTCAGTCCGCATCAATGAGCGGCGTCTTCTGGACCAACGAACGACTCATGTCGCTAAACCAGAAAAACTTCGATGCCTGGTTCGGAAAAATGCTCGGCACCGACCTTGCCGGCGAAAAACGAATCAACGCCATTTGGAAAACTTTCAGCCCTTTAGAATTATTCTCCAAAGTGCCTGTCGAACAAGCCAACCAGCAGCGGTGGTACTTCGACTGCGGCAGCAGCGACAACCTAAGCTCCGTCAATGCAAAACTGGACAGCATTCTTCAAGCAAGAGGAATCAACCATAAATTCTACACACGTGAAGGTCATCACAACTGGGATTACTGGAAAGCCAATCTCAAATACGTGCTTCTTTTTTTCAACCAGAAGTTCGCCAGCTAAACCTGCCAAATGAACTTTTCAAATAGCCAGTCCCAGAGTCTGGCTTTTTTATTCTTCAAAATATAAAACCTTCAAAGAGCAATTCTCCGCAAAATATTCTGATATAAAATTAATAAAGAACACAATTACCCGTCAATGTTTTCTGAAAAAAGAGGCACACTCGCGTATTTCTTCATATGATTTTTATCATAAACCATCTTTTTTAATCCGTCCCGCTTGATAAGTGAATTTCTTTCAGCGACATTGGCCCCTAAAAAATTAGTTGACCAAAGGAAAATGGCATGGAAGAGGTAGAGGGCAATTATTTTAAAGAAACTGCTGTATCCAACTCATTATCAAATCCAAAGACACATGTACGCCGATTGATTCAACAGCTGGCGCAGGGGGCTTCTGAAAAGCAAGAAGCCATTGCGCTGGCAGTGCTTAGCGCGCTGTCCAGACAAAGCCTTTTCATGATCGGTCCTCCGGGCGTCGGCAAAAGCATGATCGCACGCCGTCTGAAAAAAATGTACCGGAGCAGCAGCTCTTTCGAATACCTCATGAACCGCTTCAGCACCGTAGACGAAATATTCGGTCCTGTCTCCATCAGCAAACTCAGCAAAGAAGACAAATTCGAACGTCTCACCGAAAGCTACCTCCCCGGGGCTTCGGTGGTGTTTCTTGACGAAATCTGGAAAGCGGGACCGGCCATACAAAACGCACTGCTCACTGTGCTCAACGAACGGGTTTACCGAAACGGCGCGCAGGAAACTCCCATACGCATGCAGGCGCTCATTGCGGCCTCAAACGAATACCCGGCGCCCAATCAGGGTCTGGAAGCACTCTGGGACCGGTTCCTCATTCGGTACGAAATGCTCAATATCCAGAATGAAAGCGCCTTTCATGAAATGCTTCAGCTTCCTGAAACAGAAACAGTAATACACAAAGAACTGCAGCTGGACGAACAGAGGCTTGCGCAATGGTCTGAAAAAATAAACCAGATCCGGCTAACGGCTTCTGTGCTGGAATTCATAACAGCTGTCCGAAAGCTAATCACCGCGCACAACAGCCAGCCGAACGCACAGAGCCAGTTCTATGTATCAGACCGGCGGTGGAAAAAAATCACCGAGCTGCTGAGAACTTCCGCCTTTCTCAACAACCGCACGGAAGTAAACCTTGTGGACTGTCTTTTATGCATTCACTGCCTTTGGGACCGTGCCTCACAATTCCGGCAGGTAAAAAAATGGATTTTCCAGGCAATTTCAGACTGCGCCCTTCCCAAGCAGCTGGGCTTTGATGCCGTCCAGGAACAAATCCGGCGATTCCGAGGCCAAGTTCAGATCACAGCCATGAAAGAGCAGGTGTTTCAGAAAGAACAGCCAAAATTGCTGGAGAATGAATTTTATTTGATCGAGAATCCATTGTATCCCCACAACCGAATCTCGAAGGACGATTTTGAAATGCTTTCGGGCGGGACGATGAAATGCCCGCTTTACAGCCCGTCAGGCGACAGCGAAACTTACTATGTCAGCAGGCTTTCCGAAACTGAAATCGAAATAGCCAAAGACGCAAAAAGCCACCGCTTCCAGCTGCGCTCTTCTGTGCAAAATATTAAAAAACTTATTCCAAAAACAATCAGCGAAAACACCCGCAATGCCCTGAATCTGCAGGCAATGCGCATTGAAGAACACCTGACAGCTTGCCTGGAAGAGCTTCAGGGACTTCTAAAAAAAGAGCTTTCCAAAGAAAACGGCCACCTTTTTATCCCGGCTGAATGGTGCTCAGAACTGGCTGCTGAAATCGAACAGCTGATTCGGCACCTGCATGAGGATTACCTGACGGTGGAAAAACTTAAAAAAAGCTATGGAGCCGATCATTGAGGAACTGTTGCAGTTTAAGCTTTTCGGCGCATGGGGAAGCCTTGCCGAACGAGAACTGCTGACAGACTATTTCATGGCCTTTCTGCAGGGAAATTCCGATTTGCAGGCTTTCTGGAATTCCGATGAGCTATCGTCATACAACCGGCTTTTTTGCCGGCTGAAGGACTCTTCCGAGATGGAAGCGCTGGCCGAAAAATACCCCGAACTTCGCGCGGAAATGGTCCGGGAGTTCTTAAGCCGGCAATACAATCTGTTCCAGTGGAATTTTTTACCGGAAAAACTTCAGCATGCACTTGTTCTTCCGGCCTTTCTGTTGCCCGCAGCCCAGGCCTCTGTACTGCTCCGAATCGGCGGTCTGCTTTCCAAAATAAAAAGATGGATCCGAAGACTGCTTCGCCCTTTGGCGCACAGCATGGGCCAGCTGGCCAGCGCCGGCCGGCAAAAGAAAAAAAACCGGGCGTTCAAACAAAAACTCAGCGAATACGACCAGCTCATGCGTAAGCTTGCTCCCTTTCAGGCCATGCTGGGCTGGGCTGCGCAAAAGGGCGAGTGGAAGCGCGGCCTGCACCTGCTGGACAAGTCGGAAAACTTCAAAAGCCAGGATAAACACCTGAAGGCGCTTTCCGGGTTGCTGGGACAATTGCAGCGGACAGAAAAAAAACTCAAGATGGAGAAACTGGAGCAAGTTGCCGCCAGCTTCGCCCCGGCGGCATCGGAACACTCACCGGAGGAAATTGCCGCTGTGCGTTTCAGCAACGAAATCAGCCAAGTGCTCCCCTCGGAACTTGCGCTGCTGGGCAACGAACAAACCGAAGCGCTTTTTTATCAAAAATACAGTGAAAAGCAATTGCTTTCCTTCCAATACGAAGGAAACCAGGAAGCAATACGGCAAACCATTACACCAAACGAAAAAAGTGTAAGCCAAAACAAACGCGGGCCCATCGTCCTCTGCGTGGACAGCAGCGCATCGATGATCGGAAAAACCGAGCTGCTGGCCAAAGCCGTCAGCTTCTCGGTTCTACGTCATGCGCTGGAAGAAGACCGAAAATGTTACCTGATCAGTTTCTCCGAGCAGATCGCCGAAGCAGAACTGACGGACCGGAAAAAAGGAACCGAACACCTTATCGAACTGCTCTCGGGCTCCTTCCACGGAGGCACGAGCCTGCTGGCACCGCTGGAGCGCGCGCTGGAGCTGCTTCAGCAGCCGGATTACCAGAAAGCGGATCTGCTGATAATCACCGACGGACAGCACCCCAAGCTTCAGGAAAAAACTATCCGAAACATTCGAATGGCCCAGCAGAGAAAAAACCGTTTTTTCCACATGGCCATTGCCGGCCACGCCTACAAGCCTTCGCAGCGGATCTTTGACGAAGACTGGCATGTGCACCCCGCGCAACCCGACAGCCTGAAGGAAATCGTTCTGCGCCTGCAGAAATTCAAAAAACGGCAGTAAACCATACAGACCGCAACACCCTGAAAGTAAACCGTTTTCTTCCCCGGATTGTCTGCTGAAAACCTTTCCGGCTTTTTTGAAAGGTTTTAAATAAAACAGCCTGCTGCCAATTATGACCTTCCTCATATTTAAATCCAAACAGAAGGCTAATTTTGTCTGCAAAAGAGCGGGAGCTCGATTTTATCTTAATTAGCAAGCAAAATATATCATGGCAGATTTCTTTTATCAAAAGCCGTTTCCTTTGCAAAGCGACCCGACGGAATACCGTTTAATCTCTAAAGATTATGTGTCGGTTGTCGAAGTAGAAGGACGCAAAATCTTGAAGGTAGATCCGAAAGGACTTGAACTGTTGTCTAAAGAGGCAATGTCGGATGTTTCATTTTACCTGCGCGCGGCGCATCTTCAGAAACTCAGAAACATTCTGGAGGATCCGGAGGCAACAGACAACGACCGATTTGTCGCTTACACGCTTTTGCAAAACGCGGTGGTTGCAGCCGAAGGCCAGCTGCCAAGCTGCCAGGACACCGGAACGGCAATCGTAATGGGCAAAAAAGGCGAAGGAGTCTGGACCAACGCCGAAGACGCCGAGCATTTGTCGAAAGGAATCTACGACACTTATCAAGAGCGCAACCTGCGCTACTCGCAGATCGTTCCGCTGACGATGTTCGAAGAGAAAAACACAGGCAGCAACCTGCCGGCCCAAATCGACATCTACTCGGAAAAAGGCAACGACTACAAGTTCCTTTTCATGGCCAAAGGAGGCGGATCTGCCAACAAAACTTTCCTTTACCAGAAAACCAAAGCGCTTCTTAACGAGGAAAACCTGACGGAATTCATCCAGGAGAAAATCAAAGACCTGTGAACGGCCGCTTGTCCTCCTTACCACTTGGCCGTAGTAATCGGAGGCACCTCAGCCGAAGCGAACCTGGCAACCGTGAAAAAGGCTTCTGCCGGCTACTTCGATGAGCTGCCAACAGAAGGCAACTTGGGCGGACAGGCTTTCCGCGATTTGGAATGGGAAGCGAAAATTCAGGAAATCTGCCAAAAAAGCCAGATCGGCGCTCAGTTCGGCGGAAAATACTTCACGCATGATGTGCGCGTGATCCGCTTGCCTCGCCACGCGGCTTCATGCCCTGTGGGCATCGGCGTAAGCTGCTCGGCAGACCGCAACATCAAGGGTAAAATCACCGAAGAGGGAATCTTCGTTGAGCAACTGGAGAAGAACCCGCGTAAATTCTTGCCAGACACGCCTCCGCATTTGGAAAAAGCCGTGGAGATCGATTTGGACCGCCCTATGGACGAAGTCCTGGCCGAGCTGTCAAAATATCCGATCAAAACCCGCCTGAACCTGAAAGGCACGCTGATCGTTGCCCGCGACATCGCGCACGCGCGCATCAAGGAAATGATCGACAAAGGCGAGCCGATGCCGGAATATTTCAAAAACCACCCGATTTACTACGCAGGACCGGCCAAAACTCCTGAAGGCATGCCTTCAGGATCGTTCGGACCGACGACTGCCGGACGAATGGACCCTTACGTAGATCCGTTCCAGGCGCTTCGCGGCTCGATGATCATGGTGGCAAAAGGCAACCGCTCGCAGGCCGTTACCGACGCCTGCAAAAAGCACGGCGGCTTCTACCTGGGATCCATCGGCGGACCGGCGGCTATTCTGGCCAAAGAAAACATCAAATCGGTGGAGCTTGTGGACTTTGAGGATTTGGGCATGGAAGCCGTTCGCAAAATCGAGATCGAGAACTTCCCGGCCTTCATCATCTGCGACGACAAAGGAAACGACTTCTTCGCAGAGCTGTAAAAAAATCAATAATTATCAGATTGTTAAACGACCAGAGAAATCTGGTCGTTTTTTTTTGGAGATTCCTAACTACTTCTCTTATAAAAAAAACTTTTTTCACCAATTACACATGTATTCATGTTGGAAAAGTCTGCAAAATGAACCTTGTCTATTACAAAATTTCCATCCCCATCTGCTTCCCAATTTTCTAATACTGTAAAACACTTCCTTTTTTCAAGCAAAAAGGAGGCACTACACAAGCACCTCCCTTTTTAATAATTATACAATATTTCAAATAATTACGCTAAATCAAATGTATTATTTTATTCCCGAACCCCTGAAAAATTGATTTCAGACAACGCTGTAGCAACTCCACCATTCCAAGTATCCAGCACCCTAATTCTGACATACCGAACAGACTGATCCGTTTTAATTGGTGTTGTAAACGGATCTTTTGAACCTTTCCAGGATTCAGGTGTGGATTTTTCTCCAGTGAAATCCAGCAGTTTCACCCAGCCTTTTCCCTTAGAGTTCGCCTCCCAGCTAGAATCATCCGGAGGGACAGTAGTATCAGCCCCTTCGATATCTGCAATACCCCAAAGCTCAAAGTGCTTAATATTTCTGTCTTGGTAACCACCTTGCCGAGGCCACATCGCAAATTCGTTCAACTTAATCAAGTCTCCAAGGTCAATCGTAAAATGATGAATTTTACCGTCATACGGAGTGTCTTCTGGGTCGTTTTTGCAATCATTATGATAATAATCCTTATCAGCAATTTTACCATTCCAAAGGTTTCTGACTTCTCCTTCATAACATTGAGCCTTAATATCGACGATATCGAAAGCCATATTCTTGTCTCTGAACTTGCTCTTATCCAAAGGGAAGAGACCATTCTCATGACTTTCGAATTTCCCAGTACCTTCTTGAAGGCATTGAAAATCATGCAATGCGTCTGAAGGATGATAATTGGTAATAAAACTGAATTCAGTACCCGGTTTATAGTCTTTGAGAGACGTAAACTCCTCATCAGCATGCACAACATATTCCGATGCTTCACCTTTCATGTTAGTGTATGTTACTCTTGTATCAACCGAAGTGCTCGGAGAAAACGCCCAATGAATCACCGCTTTATTTGCATAAGTATTAACTTTCTTTATTTTTCGGTTACGCAAAGAATTCATATACCGATCTCCGTATACAAAAGCAGACATTTCTTCCGCGATAGAGAGTTCTCCATATTTGTTTTTGTTCACCATTTCAAACGTGTAAGAAGTCTCTTTCAAATTTTCAATCACTGCAGAATACTGTGGCTTACCTCCAACAGGAACCACCAAAGAATCTTTACGGTGATTCCAGTAAATCACCGTTTTTTCAATTTTGGGATCTTGATTGAGCCACCAGTCAACTTTCACCTTGTACAATCCCACTTCTAGTTTAATGGAATCAATTTTTCCAAGATACACCCGCTCACCCTGCAGATATTTCTCATGTATTTCATTCATCCCATCACAACAAAAAAGAAGTGATGCACACAAAATGAAAAAACACAAGAACTTCACTATATGTTTATTATACATAATTCAACAATTTTTAATACTACTCACTTTTTTTTAATTGCCCAAAGATTGATATCTCACTAATGTGAATGTCCGTTCCGCCAGACCAATTTTCAAGCATAATATATCGCAAATATCGAAAAGGCGGCGCATCAATAGGGATAATGCACTCCTCTCCACTTTTTGCAGCCTGCATATCCTCATCGCTATGCTGCCCATCCGGCAAGCCTGAGGGTTTTATTGATTCATAAGTCCCCAATTTTGTCCAGCCCGAATTGCTGCCATCCTTCGAAGGTTTTTCATTTGTTCCCCAAAGCTCCCATCTCCTCGGATTACAGTGCCCATAAACCCATTCGGGACTAATACGCTGCCACCACACAAAACGACTGATCTTGGCTTTCACACCCAAATCCATGGTTATCGTAGCCGGAGGGTTAGCCACAATTTGCGAGTGGCCAAAATCATTTCCGATTTTATCATTAAACATCTTCTGAAAATTACCTCCATAATTATTTAAATTAACGGAATTATCCAGTCTTACTTCTTTTATTTTACTCTTGTCAAATTTTTCTTCGTAAATTGGAGTAAGCTTGACTATTAACGTATCAGAGTAATTATCCCAGCGATCGCGCACATATAACCCAAAGGTGCGTTCTTCAGCCTTAAAGCCACGCACAGCTTCATCCCCCTCTTTTAATGAGCTGTAAAAAGTTTCTTTTTCCTCTAATTCTCCGTCATCATTTTTAGTCAACACATAAACAGCCACTTCAGCCTGAGCCGTATTAACCCAATTCAAATGCAGCCCTCCAAAATCCGGAGCTGTTTTGAACGACTGCCGAATGAGCTGGTGAGGCGGAGTGAGCGGGTTGAATGTGTATTCCGCCTCGTCTGATTTGTTGCCGCTTCGGTCCAAAGTGTATATAACAAACTTTTTCTCTTTCGTGTCACCGAATCCGCCAATCTCCAGTTCATTATTGAACACGGTTGACGTTGACGTTCTCCACTTTCCAGGAGAAATTTCATAATCAATTCTTACCATATGCAAATCGCGATCATTTGGCAACAGGTAAGACACGGAAGCTCCCCCGAACTTCGGAGTTATTTTTACTTCAGTTACATTAGCAGGCGGCACGGAGTCCTCTGCTGCATGAGTCAAAACGTCATCTTCTTTACAAGCCTGAGCAAAAAGAAAAATGAACAAAACTATATTTATATACTTTTTCATTTTATTTGCTTTATTTTCTTTTACCAACCAGGATTCTGAACCAATTTCCTGTTAATAATTACATCAATAGTTTTAAGAGGCATTAGGTAGCGCCTGCGAGGAAACGACTGCCTAGACAAAGTCAGTACGGTATAATAATCGTCAGTATCCTTACCGTTAAAATTCCAGCCTCTTATATTTTTTCTATACTCCTTTTCCGCATCCAGCCAGCGGCGAATGTCCCAGAATCGATGACCCTCGAAAGCCAGTTCAATGCCTCTTTCCTGTTTGATGATAGCCCTACGCCCTGCTAATGTGTTCGGTTTTCCAGGATCTTTTGAAAACTTAGTCCATGATTCGACCACCCCTTTTAATCCCACTCTTTTTCGAATAGGATCTATATATTCGAAAACTTTCTCGGCAGAAGCACCGGTTTCGTTCAGCGCCTCGGCATAAAGCAAATACAAGTCCGCAAGCCGAATAACCGGAGTAGCATACCTTTCAACTGTGTATTTATTTCCAGAAATCGGGTTTTCATAATTCACCAGCTTTTTTGCCAAATACCCTGTGTAGCTGAACCTTGCTGTAATCATTTTGCCTCCTGGTTGTCCCGCTTTCATTTTTAGACTATGCGCTTTATCCTCATCATACACTCCCTGTCCGTACCAAATACACCCATCAAAACCAAGCGAACCATAAAATCGCGGTTCACGGTCAAAATGCAAATTAGCGGTAACATGGCCTTCCTTCAGGTAGTGGCGATCTTCTTTCCCCGCTTTGCTTACTTTAAAGCGCTCTGCATAATTCCAATCCTTGTCTTCATCAATCGGCACCCCATTCTCGGAGTAAAACATTTCAGCCATTCGCATCGAAGGCGACAAAAGTGACTTTAGTCCTCCTGCCACATCTTTAGTAGTAAACCGAGGTGAGGCTAATTCCTGAAGATTTGTATTTGCCCCGTAACTCTGGCCCCAAATCAGTTCGCAATTCCATTTTTTTGCCACAGCCCCTCTGATATTCATTTTATATAACGTGCTGTCAGATATATCCCTAGGATCATCAAAAGCATACAACTCTACGCCTGCCTTATGACATGCATCGATTGCCTCTTTCACAGCATTTCTTGCCCTTTCCCATTTCTTTGGATCGCCGGTATTGTCAATCAACTGTTTGCCGTCCCTGTCTACAAAATCTGCGTAAAAATCCGGGCTGTTGAATATTGGGCTAGCCGCTAAAACCAGCGTTTTCGCTTTAATCGCCAAAGCCGCAGGCATAGTAAAACGCCCCAGTTCCGTGGCCTCATTTTGAATAGACTCAGGCAAATTACCTGAATTAACGACTTCGTCAATCAAGCCAACGATATAATCAACCACTTTAGAGATAGGCTCTCTTTGCAGTTTCATCTCTTCTGTTGGAGCCATTATCGGTATTTTCTTGTCTGCAATCGGAATAGGACCGTACATTTGCATTAGCTTATAATGCAGATAAGCTTTGATCACCTTTACTTCAGCTATCCAGCGCTCCTTTTCCCATTCCATAAGATCCGGCACTTCATGAACTTTTTCCAGGAATATATTACAGTCTCTAATACCAGTAAACAAACTTTTTCCACCCATTCCCCCAGACCAATAGTTTATCAAGGGATTATTGGCATTTTGAAGACCCCGTGACATGTCAATAGCAGACAAGCCTCCAAAATACCAACTCATTTTGTATTCTTTCGGCGCAACATATATTTCATCTCCTCCGCTAAGAGCGGGGTTACTGCTTACTGATGCTAAGTCCGGTAAATGGTGATAGCATGTGTAAAAATAATTCTTGGCTGCAGTCCTGCTGCTAAAAGCCAAGTCGATAGTTGGCATGTTGTCCGGAACAATATCCAGATACTCCTGACAGGAGCTAAAACACAACCACGTTAATATATAAATAATTTTATTCTTCATCAGAGTATTTTAAATTAATAGACAGAGGCTAAAACATAAGAAAAGAAAACCTTCCAGCTCAGCCTGCTTTAAATTCTTCAACTGTATTTAAAAGCCCACTTGTACCCCAATATTCACCACGCGTTGAATAGGATATTTCAGGCCTTTTCCTGCCATCTCAGGATCCCATAACTTGAATTTACTGAAGGTTAGCAAATTCGTTCCGCTCAAATAAACCCGAAACTGAGAAAGCCCATATCTCTTTGTCACTCGATTAGGAATCGTATATCCTACTTCAGCAGACTTCAGACGCAAAAACGAACCATCCCTCATAAACCAAGTGCTGCGACGCAGATTGTTTTCAACCATATTGGTTGACAAACGCGGCCATTGTGCATACATGTCAGGATTTTCCTCCGACCAGTGATTGTCAGCCCAAACTTTCAGCAAAGCGTTGTTATGAATCTTCCCATCAGATGTTTTATCCGGGTCGTGATAATTGACAAACGGCGCCGTAGCCCAAGGATCGATCCAGAAAGAAGACCGGGCTGATCCCTGAAAAAACAATGACAAATCAATGTTTTTGTACCCGGTGGAAATCCCGAAACCGTAATTGATTTCCGGCACTTCCGGATACCCAATCGGCACTCTGTCCAAATCTGTAATCATTCCATCGTTGTTAACATCATAGTACTTGATATCGCCGGCACCATATACCCCAAACTGCTTCGGAGAGTTTTTTACTTCTTCTTCGTCAGCAAAGAGTCTTTCGGCAATTAGCCCCCATTTTTGTTTAACAGAATACCCCTCACTCTCAAGATAGCCCATACCTACAGCAGCATAGTCAGGTTCTTCAAACACTTTAATCTCATTAGTTGCATAGGTGAAATTCAAACGCCCCGACATCCAAAAGTCATTCGAAAAGCTGTGATTAAAATCCAGAGACATATCAATTCCCTTACTGCTGGCTTCCCCTACATTTGCCCGAACCACCGATTGCAAACCCATAGAAGCTACGCCAACACGATTCATTAATATGTTCGTTCTATTCTCAGTGAACAAATCTGCATTAAACATTATTTCACCAAACAGCTCCATTTCAATTCCAAAATTTGCCTTATAAGCGGTTTCCCATGTAATCTGGTCGTTGGCATAACGGCTTATTGAAACCCCGCGCTCATATTCAAGAAAGTTAGTTCCAAAACTGTAGGCTCTATTTTTATCATTCAAATTCACATTAGACAAATAGAAAAAACGGTCTTCAGCTCTTCCGATAGCATCATTCCCTACAACCCCATAAGTAGCTTTTAACTTCAGCATTGAAACTGTGTTTTTAAGCGGCTCCCAGAAATCTTCGTTGGAAATAGTCCAGCCTAAACCGGCAGCCGGAAAAAAGCCATACCGCTCGTTTGCAGCAAAACGTTCCGAACCATTGTAACCAAAATTGAATTCCGCAAAATACCGAGAATCATACGAATAAGTAAATCTACCAGAAAGTCCCATATTCCTGTATGGCAGCGATTTCTGAAGATCACCTGCATTTGCTATCTTCTGTTCCCTTCGAGTAAGCACCAACAATCCACTCACGCCATGTACTTCATTGAAAAGATTATTGTAGTCTACCGCCGCTTCAAAATATGTTGTACTTTTTATGTCTTTTTTCCCTTCCTTATAACCAAGATATTCAGTCCCTTGCGTCTCATTCAAATTATAAACCTGGTAAGTGTCAGTACTTGAATCGTAACCCGATGCCGTGTAATAAAACGGATTGAAAAAACGGCTCACATCATAAAATGAATAACGGTTCACACTACCCAAAAAACGTGCTTTCAAACCTTTCAGCAAAAAGCCAAAATCCTGCTTTAGCTCAAACTGAGCATGCATCATTGAACGAGTATAATCTTTATAGCCTTTCACCATCTCTGCATATGGGTTCACATATTCGGCTTCCAGTCCATAATTCCCGAACATAGTATGGTTTACAAACTTATTTTCGCCTGTGCCAGGGAAATAGGCTGGAAACAACGCCGGATTCGCCTGCATAACCTTATCGTAAACCGCCGAACCTCCATCAATAGGGCCCGTATAATCATCAAACGTAGCATGCAGACGAACAATCGCCTCGGTTGTTTTAGTGATATCAATATTTGTATTCGATCGAAGCAGATAACGTTTCAAATCAATATTGCTGTTAAAATTGTTCCGCTCGTCAACCTTCAACGCTCCGTTATCCTGCGAAACTGATCCGGCAATATAATACCTTGCTACTTTCCCCCCGCCGCTCACGTTGAAATTCAACCGCTGGTTATTGGTAACATCTTTAAACAGCATGTCCTGCCAATCTACCGCTGGATAGAGATAAGGATCCGCTCCCTGTTTTGTCTTCTCTATTTTCTTTTTTGAATAAAAAAGCGGCTCCAAAGGATTCCGTGTTTTAATCGCTTCATTATAAAGCTCCATATAAGTTATCGGATCTGCAAACTCCACTTTTTGGGTAGGCATACTCCATGAATTTTCTAAACGAACAGACACTTTCGATTTTCCCTCTTTACCTTCCTTGGTGGTTACGAGAATCACCCCGTTGGCTCCCCGGGCACCGTACAAGGCTGTTGCTGTTGCATCCTTCATAATCGAAAAGCTCTCTATGTCATCAGGCTGCATCCTGGCCAAATCTTCTTTTGTCAACTCCACTCCGTCAATCAAGATCAATGGACTTTTTTTGTATCCAAAAGTCGTCACCCCGCGGATAAAGAATTCCGCATTGTCCTGACCCGGCTCCCCGCTTCGCTGGTAAGAAATAATTCCCGACATTCGACCGGCCAAGGCTGTGGTCAGGTTGCTGCTCGGCGTTTTCAGTGCTTCAGGTTTGATGGAAGTCATCGAAGAAAGCACGCTTTCCTTCTTTTGCTCACCATAAGCCACAACCACCACTTCGTCGAGCACCTCGTTGTCCTGCTCCAGCACGATGACCATATTTTTCAGGTCAGTAATCACAATCTCCCGGCTTTTGTATCCCACATACGAAACCATCAAGATATCGCCCAGCTTGCCCTTTATCGAGAATTTACCGTCGATGTCTGTGGACATCCCGTGGCCCGTTCCCTTTATCGCGACACTGGCTCCGATTATCGGTTCGTCAGTAGAGCCGTCCTTCACCACCCCGCTCACTCTGGTTTGCTGCTTCTGAGGCATTACCGCAGCCCTTTGTTTCTTCTTATAAATGACTATTACATCTTTCTGAATCTTGTAAGACAAATCCGTATCCTTCAGCACGTCCCGAAGCACCTCGCCCAACTTGACATTGCTTTTATCAAGGCTCAGCTTCATATCGCCGCTCAGATCCGCCTCGTTGTACAACAAGCCAAAATTCGTGCGCACCTTCAAATCCTCAAACACCTCTTTCAGCGTAGCATTGCTGTATTTTACTGAAATGGGTTTTTGGTTTATTTTCGCCATTCCTGCATAACTGTATATGCTTACCGATAGCAAATAAAACAATAAAAACACCCTGGGCAACCAATGCACTTGCCCCGCTTTTACCAACCTGAAAAAGCTGTTACGTACATTTTTTTTCATAAATTTGAGTTATTAATATTAAACATTGAATGCCTGGCAGCATTCGACCCTCCCGAAAAATGTCACCTCATTTTTCGGGTATTTTATTATCCTTTTCCAATCCCTCACGGAAACCGAAATTTTTATCACCTATCTTCTCCTGTAATCTTTTCAATCAACACAGCATCATCCAGAATTTTAAAACTTATATTCGTTTTATATTTCAACAATTCCAGCACATCTGTAAAGTCCTCAAAGTGCTTTATCTGCCCGGAAAAACGGATAGCGGCAAGCTCTTTATCCAGAACTTTAAATTTCACCCCGTACCATCGGGACATCTTTCGAAATATCGTTTTCAGTGTCTCATTGTTGAACTGAAAATGATCCATCCACTGAGTGAATTTTTTTGAATCCACCTTTTTTATTCTGACTTTTTTATCCTCCGCGCAATACTTGTACTGCATGTCCGGCATCAGAAAAGCAGAATGCTTCACTCTCTTGCCGTCCATCACCTCCACTTTCACTTTTCCTTCTACCAAAGTTGTATGTACGGATTCATCTCCACTGTACACTTTCATATTGAACACAGTTCAGAAAACCTGCGTGCGCAACTGCTTGCTTTCAACCACAAACGGATGGGCCTTGTCTTTGGCCACTTCAAAAAGCGCTTCCCCCTCCAGATAAACTTTCCGCTCTCTGCCGGAAAAACTAGACGGATACCGCAGTGTTGTGCGGGAATTCAGCTGCACACGCGTACCGTCAGACAATTCCAGCGCATAGCACATCCCTTCAGGAATTGCCAAAGTATGCATCTCCGTTTTCTTAAAAGGCTTATTCTTTTTTGACTGATTATATTTCAGCTCTTTTTCCTTATGACGAATTTCACCCTTAATCCACGCCTTTTTATTTTCCTCCAAATCTATCACTTCAGAATCAGACAGTATCAGCACAGGCTTCTCAATTTCCGAAAAAGCAAACTCTTCAGCTGGTTGCGGCAGATTATACCAACGAAACAGCAGCCAGCCGGACAGAAAAAGAAAAGCGGCGGCCGCCGCAGATTTATAAAAAAGGGGAACAAAGAACACTTTATGAGCAGGGCGCTCATCAATGCGGACCGAAACAATATTCCAGGCTTTTTGCGGATCAAACTTCTTACATGACTTCTCGCAAGGATTCGCACCCTGAATCCTTGACCAGACACAGTCATAAATCTGTTGATTCTCATGGGATTCACGCTTCCAGTCTTTAAGTCGGTCAGACTCCTCCCGGGAAAGCAAACCCTTTGCTTTTCTGCTTATCAACGCAGCAATCTCCAAATTCACCTTTACATCTTCCATTCTTATCCGAATTACATAAACAGTATCCTTAAAAGAATAAAAGGGGTAGGCTAAATAAATATTTTTTTTTAAAAAAAATAAAAAACCGCAGACAAAAACAAAAAGCAAATTACGAAATCACCAACACTGCAGGGGTGAAAAAAGAAAAATAACAAACCTGCCACACCAGAAAACTATTGGATTTTTTTATCAAAAAAAATACAGCAGCGCCAGCGAAGCCAACACCTCTTCACTAAGAGATTCCCTCAAAAAGCTATATGCCTTTTTCTTATGGTATTTCACGGTATTAACCGAAATGTTTAACTCTTCAGCAATTTGTGAATTTTTCAGGCCATCTACAGACAATAAACAAACCCGGTGAGTCTGGTCAGGCAATAATTTCATCGACGCATGCAGCAGCCTGAAAGTTTCCTCTTCAATCAAGTGGTTTTTAAAATATAAGGAAGATGTTCGGTTTCTGATTTCCTCTTTAGTATACCGGTCAACGATTTTTTGGTGCCGGAAATATTGACATGCCTTGTTTCTGAGACTAACATACAAATATCCTTTCAGCGTCTCCAGACTGTCAATCGTTTCTCTTTTCTCCCAGAGTTTAATAAAAACTTCCTGAACCCAGTCCTCTGCCAAGCCCGAGTCATCAACATACTTTTGAGCAAAACAACACAAGGTGCCGTACATTGATTCGAAAATACGGCGGAAAATTACTTTATCCCCCTTCCTGAGTGATTCAAGTTCATTCTGAGTCGTCATATCTCAAATAGTAAAAAATTTTCTATTGTCAGTAACACTCCTTCCTATAAGCATAAGCTTGCTTAAGCCCCAATATCTAGATGAGACAATATGTATGTGAACGACCGTAAGTTAAAACCTAAAATGAAAAAAGTCTAAACTTCAAACATATTTTTATTTCTGAAAATATAAAAACTGATAAAAACTAAATAAAAATAAATCACTTAGATGTTCTACTTTACACCCTGCAACATGGCCTCCCAGTACAGACAGCCATCAATTTCAGAAACTTGCCTTGGTATTCACACACGCTGCCGGGCCTTGCTCTTCTTTCAAAAGTGATAAAACAACAGGTTAAAAATCCATTACTGCTAATCCTTAAGGGGAACATTAAACTATCAGTGTTTACTCTTCCTGCCCAAGATTTTCCACACATTGCAAATGCAAAGCGATACAACAAAATCACTTAAATTTTGAAGAATCATCTGCTATAAGAAGGAAAAAATGTGTCTGCTGAAAAAGGAACGCATGGAAAATGAAAATTCTCCCGCTTGTAAAATAAAAAAGACTGAATCAGATTCAGTCTTTTTGTTTCTTGTTGGCCAGTTGTCCGCAGGCGGCGTCAATGTCTTTACCGCGGCTGCGCCGAACAACCACCGTCACGCCTTTCTTCTCCAGATAGGCGGCGAAGCGGTCGAGCTTGTCCTGCCCGGTGTTCACAAAATCGGCCTCCTCAATCGGGTTGTACTCAATGATGTTCACCTTGCTGGGAAAACGCTTGGTAAATCGGAAAAGCTCCTCGGCGTCCTCCAGGCTGTCGTTGAAGTTGTTGAACACGATATATTCCAGGGTGATTCGGTTTTTGTTTTTCGAATAAAAATACTGCAGCGCATCGGCCAAAGCATCCAGCGTGTTTGTCTCATTGATCGGCATAATCTGGTCCCGCTTCCGGTCGTTGGCCGCATGCAGCGACAGCGCCAGACGAAACTTCACGCCGTCATCAGCAAGCTTTCGGATCATTTTGGCAATGCCGGCCGTGCTTACCGTAATTCTCCGCGGCGACATCCCCAAACCCTTTTCAGAGGTAATGTACTCGATCGACTTCATGACGTTGGCGTAGTTGAGCAATGGCTCGCCCATCCCCATGTACACGATGTTGGTAAGCGGCTGGCCGTAGTGCTCTTCAGCCTGCTTTCTGATCGCCGCCACCTGGTCGTAGATTTCACCGGCTTCCAGATTACGCATGCGTTCCATATAACCCGTCGCGCAGAACTTGCAGCTCAGCGAGCAGCCCACCTGCGAGGACACACAAGCTGTCATGCGGTCTTCGGCCGGTATCAGCACGCCCTCCACAATATTGTCGTCGTGCAGCCTGAAAGCCGACTTTATCGTGCGGTCGCCGCTAACCTGAAAACTGTCCACGCTCAGATCTCCGAACACAAAATGCTCTTTGAGCATCTCCCGGGTTTTGAGCGACAGATTGGTCATCTCGTCAAAACTCGTCGCCGACTTGCTCCAAATCCACTCATACACCTGCTTGGCGCGGAACGGCTTTTCCTCTTTCTCCACAAAAAATTTTTGCAGCTGGTCCGCCGACAGCTTTCGTATATTTTTTTTCTTTTCAGTCAATATCATTTTGCAAAATTATACTCCCCTTCAATTTACCCTCACTTTGATGCGATTCGATTGGAAATGCTCATATTGTAACGCCAGCATGCTGTTTTTCGTTTGTCAGCCTCTGCAATAACTTAAGCCAGCTCATCCAATTCCATCCAGCGCATCGTCTTCTCGTCCAGCTCGCCGTCAATATGCTCGATTTCCCGGGCCCACTCAGCCAAATCCTCGTGCGATCCGGTGCCGGCATTCATCTTTCCGATCAACTCTTCCTTACGCAGTTCGAGCGCGTCTATCTCGCCCTCCAGCGCTTCATATTCTTTCTTCTCTTTATAAGAAAGCTTCTTCTTCGGCTCCGGATTTTTCTTTTTCTCCTCACGGGCCAGCGCTTCAGCCTTTTTCTTTTCCTCTTCCCGTATTTCCGCTTCCAGCTTCGCTTTTTCAGCCTGCTCTTCCCTGAAATCAGTATAATTGCCGTTGAAATCGCGGATTACGCCTTCGCCCTCGAACACAAACGAGTGCTCCACCAGGCGGTCCATAAAATAGCGGTCGTGCGAAACCAGCAGCAAACAGCCTTTAAAGTTCGCCAGGAAATCCTCCAGGATATTCAGCGTCACCAAATCCAGATCATTGGTCGGCTCGTCCAGAATCAGAAAGTTCGGGTTCTTCATAAGCACGCGCATAAGCTGCAGGCGACGGCGCTCCCCGCCGCTCAGCTTGGCCACTTTGCCGTGCTGTGTTTTCGGAGGAAAAAGAAAATGATTGAGCAGCTGCGAAGCCGTAAGCTGGCTGCCGTCAGCCATCTCTATAACTTCAGCAACTTCCTTCACCACGTCTATCACAAGCTGGCTTTCGCTGAATTCAAGCTGACCCTGCGTATAATAGCCGATTACCGTGTTCTTTCCCTTAACGATCTCGCCGCTGTCCGGCTCGGTTCTTCCCGTGATCAGATCCAAAAAGGTGGATTTCCCGATCCCGTTTCGTCCGATAATCCCCACGCGGTCCTGCTTGATGAACTTGTAGGTAAAATCCTTTACAAAAGGCTGGCCGCCGTACGATTTGTTCAGTTTGTCAAGTTCCAGAATCAAGCCGCCCAAACGCTGGCCTTTCACGCTCAGCTGCACTTCCTGCTTGCGCAGGTCCTTCGAAGCTTTCTTCTTCAGGTCATGAAAAGCATCAATTCGGTACTTGGCCTTGGTTCCCCGGGCTTTGGGCATGCGCCGCATCCATTCCAGCTCAGTGCGCATCAGGTTTTTAGCTTTGCTCACCTCGGCCGCTTCCTGTTCTTCGCGCATCGCCTTGCTTTCAAGAAAACTGCTGTAGGAACCTTTGTGGTTGTACAGCCTGCCGCCTTCCATTTCGATAATGTGATTGGTCACGCGCTCCAAAAAGTACCGGTCGTGCGTCACCAGCAGCAAACTCATCTGCGCGTTGGCCAGGTAATTCTCCAGCCATTCGATAGTCGCCAAGTCCAGGTGGTTGGTCGGTTCGTCGAGAATCAGGAAATCCGGCTTCTCGATCAATGCCTTGGCCAGCGATACCCGCTTTTTCTGTCCGCCCGAAAGTTCATTGATGCGCTGCTCCAGATTGTGAATGCCCAGCTTGCCCAGAATCTGCTTCACCTGGCTTTCATAATCCCAGGCTTCCAGGCTGTCCATTTTTTCCATTGCCTGCTGCAGCTTGCTCTGAGCCCCTGCGTCCGTAACTGATTTTTCCAAATAATATTCGTATTCGCGTATGGCCTGCAGCGCCTGGTTCTCATCGGCAAACACCGACTCCATCACCGTCTGGGCTCCTTCAAAATCCGGGTTCTGGTCCAGATAAGCCACCTTGATTCCCTTGCGGAAGGCAACAACGCCGTTGTCGGGCTTCTCGATGCCGGCAACAAGCTTCATCAGCGTGGACTTGCCGCATCCGTTCACGCCCACCAGCGCGGCCTTCTGGCCGGCGCTGATTCCGAAGGTGATATTCTCAAAAAGCAACTTGTCGTTGTAGCTTTTTCCCAATGACTCGACTGAAAGGTAATTCATCTGTTTGTATCGAATTTGCTGTTCTTCACCACTATTTTCCGGCGCTCAAACCGCCAGGACACAAAGCTACAAAATATCCGCCATACCCTGCCGAAAAAACAGGGCATAAAAAAACTGGAAATCAATCCAGTTCTTTACTTTTTTCGTCTTACTGACTCAGTCTTTCTTTGAGGGAAAATGACGATCCTTGATCTGCTCAAAAGCATGCTTCAAGTCGTTGAGCGACTGTCCGAATTTGGTTTCAAACTCTTCGTTTTCCGAATGTTTCTTGAGCTTTTCCAGCTCGTTTTCGGCTAGATCGCGGGTCTTTTTAAGCTCTTCCACTCCCTGCTCAAATTTTCCTTTCACCTTGCCCTCCGAATTCTTCGCTTTTTCGATTAGTTCATCGATTCGGTGTCCCAGATCCGCCAAAAACTTTTCGGCGTCTCCTTTTTTTCTATAGGCCATAGTCTCGCTTTTTTCGGTTTAAGTACTCCGTTCTTTATTTTATTTTCAGTTTTGTCTCATAGCTAAGCAATAACATAAGTTATGTTGCTGGCTGTACTTATTTATTAAAAAAACATTTTCATGAGCTAATGTTCATTCGTCTAATGTTCACTCGTGCGGCAACGCTTCAGCCACTGCCGGCCGAAAGCTTACCCCAAACCACTCATAATGTAACAAAATAATTGTTTTTCACAAAAATCAAATCAGTTTAAAAACTATATTATAACAATTGTTTACCAAAACACTATCACTATGAGTTTCGACAAAACGAATGACCAAATCGCCCTAACCATTCCGAAATTCAGGCTGCGCCACAGCCCGGACCTGATCGGGAAAAACGAGGTTTACATCATCTCCATCGCCGTTGACGAACACGGACTAGCCAACCCAAGAACCGCTCTGAATGTGGACGTGGGTATAAAAAACGTATTCATTCCCAACATGAAGCGCTGGTCCTGGCACTACTTCGGCGGAGACGGCTACCTCATTTACGGACCGAAAAACCCGGGAAGCTACCTATCCTACGCGATCCTTTACATGGAGTCCAACAAAAAAAGCCGCAACATCGGCCGCGAGATTCATGAGTTTCTCTCTTCCGACAAAGGTAAAGACTCACTGGAAACCTTTGCCGGTTTAGTAACCGACAATATCGCCAAATTCAACGTGGTGACCACGGCCCTCAAAGGCGTGGCGGATGTGCTGGCCTTCTTCCTCCAAAACAACGGAGACAAATACCTCGACTTCAACTGCGGCACGTTGTTCAGAGACCTTGCCGACGGAAGCGAGCCGTACCATGCCGGTGAAGTGATGCACAGACCTCCGACGCACTTCATTGAAGACTGCATCGCTGTAAAACCGCTCATCCAGAATCCGACTGAAGTTTATCTGCCTGTCCGCGAAGAGGTGGAGCAGTAAAAATCAAAACGCCCGCCAAAGGCTACAAACCTTTGGCGGGCTGTATTTCAGCATTAGCTACAGACTTGCTTCAAGCAAATAGCCCGTTTCCGAGTCATAAGAATACAGCGCTTTGTCATCCGGCGAAACGGCGATTGTCCCCAAACATCTGTCCAGGGCAATTCTTCTCACCGGCTTTGCATTCCAGTCGTAAACAAAAACCGACGTTCCGTATCCCCATTTTTCTCCGTCTTTTTTCTTATACCCCGAATACAGCAAATAAACATATTGGTCGGTCGCACAGCCGCCTCCCGTGAAAGCCTTTCGGGTTCTGCCGTTTTTCTTCATGTACTGAAAGCCGCCTCGCTCGCCAGCATCATAATGCACTTCGAACCGATCCGGCCCCTGAACCGTCTTCACTCTTTCGGCCTTCTTCGTATCAAAAAGCTCCACCACATCAGAGTATCTATAAGCAAGCAGCAACCTGTCTCCCGAAGGCTTTACAAACCAATACGCGGTATAAGCATCCTTTATCAATCCCATTTTTTTCTCAGCCATCATCGGATATTCGCCGGATTCTTTGATTTTTTCTCCTGTGCTCAAATCTACTTTTGCCAGCTTGTATTTCGACGCTTCTTCACCGCCTCCCAAGATAGCCGTACTGTTCAAAACAGCCATTTCGTAAAATTTCGCCTTTACTAATCGCACAGACGGCTTCAGCTTAGACGGATCCGCCAACAGCTTCTCCGAATTGTAAAGCAACACTTTATGCATGTTCGCATCGTAAGCAAAAAAACAGTTCTTTCCGAAGCCGCATTCAAACACCTGGTCAAGCTCTTCCGGGCCTCTTCCCTTCTGTAAATAAGCAGCCGAATAAACTCCGTCTTTCAAATAATAATTTCGAAAAAAACCTTCCTCTCCTTTTTCATCCTGAATTATCAAAACAGAATCCATACAAAACATCTCCTCAACCTCCCCTGCTTTATAGGAGCACAAATTTCTGAATTTAATACTGTCCGTTCTCGAAAATTCATCAAAAACAACCGCAGACGGATCAAGCAAGGTGCACGCTTTCTCGGCCTCTCCGCATGAGAAAAGTGCGCAAAAAAACAATGCATAGAGAAACTTCATTTTTTTTCTTTTAAAAACAGCCCTCCGAAGCTCAAGACCTGGAGGGCGGAAATCGCTTTTATTTCAAATCCCCGACAATAAGAATCGGGTTGTCGTCCTCGGAAATGGAGGCATTGAGCTTGGCGAGTTTGGCTCTCTGTTCTTCGGACAGCTTTTCATTCTCTAATGATTGTTCCAGAATGTCTTTGAATGCCGCCGCGCTTTTATAGATGGACACTTTGTTATTTTCATGAAAATCCAACTTAGGGTCGCTAATGGTGATTCCCAACACTGGCAAATGCACTTTGCTAATTATTTTTACTGAATGTCCGGAACGGTCCATCTGACAAATGCTATTGCTGCTCCCTTCAAGGGAAACACTTTTTTTACTAATCCTCACTCTTACCTCCCCTTTTTTCAAATAGTAATTCTTACGAGTCATGTGAAGTATTGAGGCTGAATTCTGATGAGTAACACCGTTAATTTTTTTTGACACCGGATTGACAAACGACATCAGCTTTCTCTTTTTATTGCCAGAGAACAAAAAAACAGAATCCGAAAGGAAAGACTGCAATAAAAAAGTGCTGTCCTTTGCTTTTTTGAATATCGGCGAAAACCCTCCATAACCCAATTTCTTCCTTTCCTCCTTCTCTTTTTTTACCCCGAAAAGAATCTTCCCGGAAACAGACTGACAAAAATACAGGTATCCATAGTCAGCAAAGCGGCCGGGGTGAAATGCCAGTGTTGTGTCGTTTAAAAAAGTCATTCCACTAAGCCAGCCATGATTTTCAAAAGGGATATTCTTCTCTAAAATCAAGCTTTCCAAATTAAACCTTTTGATATAATTTTTCCCATTATCGTGAAAAACAAAATAATTCTCCTTATCATCGACTGCCCACGCATCGATCTGCATAAATTCATCGGGACCTTTTCCGCGCACAGCAATGTTCTTCACAAATTTACCGCTCGCTGTAAACAGATTGATTTTACTATAACAACCTACATTAATGATATACTTTTCACCTATATATCCATAAAAACCCGACAAATAATTCCCTCCAGAAGTATCCAACCGGACAAGGCGAATGTTTTCGGCAATGTCGCCCAGATCAACTGAAATGCTGTCGTATTCTTTAGTAAAATCCACCATCAGCTCTTCATCCGACGATTTAGGCTGGCAGGCCGCTGCTGCAAAAAGCAAACCCGCGATAAGGTAAATGTGTAGTCTGTTCATTTTTCTGTTGGATTAAAAAAACAGCCCTCCGAAGCTCAAGACCTGGAAGGCTGGAATCACTTTTATTTCAAATCCCCGACAATAAGAATCGGATTTTCTTCCTTAGAGATGGAAGCATTAAGCTTGATGAGTTTGGCTCTCTGCTCTTCCGAAAGCTTTTTCTTCTTCAGCGTGTATCTCAAATTATCCTTGAAAGTCAATGCTGGACTGCTATGAACTATGACTCCGTTTTGATGAATATCAATTTTCCTTAAACTTAATTTCAAATCAGAAAAGACATAGGCATCAACTCGGTTAATCTCTTGTTCATCAATGCTCATTAAGTAATCTTCCGGGTCGAAATAGCAGACATTATCTCTCTGGGTTACTTTGGTCTTGCCCAAAATCATCATCTTATCACCCAAAAACCTCAACTCACCTTTATAGTACTCGTCTTTATCCTCTTTTTTTCTTCCCGCCGGCAATATAAAAGAGAGCAGTTTTCTTTTTCCTTTCTCTTCAATCTGGTAAACCACTTCCGACTCTCCCGGCTGGTAAATTACTTCATGTTTTCTTGTTTGTTTTAATGTTCGTTCAAACCCCAGTTTCGCCTTTTTTACATCCCCCTCTTTTTCTTCCCCTCTCACAATTTCTCCTGACAGGTGTATAAAGAAATACTGGTATTTATAGCCTCCAAACCGCCGCGGACAGACAGCAACTGTTGAATCGTTATGAAAAAACATTCCGTTCAGCTGTCCTTTTGATTCGAAGGGGATGCTTTTTTCTTTTTGCTTCAAGCTCAAATTGTAACGAAGAATTTCATTACTGAAAAAGTCATGATAAAGGAAAGTCTGTTCCTTTTTGTCTACCGCCCAAGCATCCACAAATTGGTATTCGCCCGGACCTCTTCCTTGTGCAGCTATTGTCCGAATAAATTTGCCGTTTTTAGAATAAAGTGCGATTTTCTTTCTCCCGATATGAATTATATACTCCTTTCCCACAAAACCATTAAAATATTCTATATAATTCCCTCCCGCCGTGTCCAAACGAACAATTCGCAAATTTTCTGCAATATCATTCAAGTCAACTTTCACCCCATCGTACTCTTTGGTAAAATCCACCTCGAATTCCTTGGCTCTCTGCTGGCAGGCCACCGCAACAAGCAACAGGCCTGCGGCCATGATAATTAAGCGTTTCATTTTTCAGTTTTTTATATCAATACTTTGAATAGGAAAATAATTTTCGAAAAAGAACTCAAACCACTTCAAGCGCTTTTTCAGGCTTCTTTATTCTGCTTCGGATCATCTTGCGCCTGACGATGAACATCGGCAGATAGATGAAAATGGCCAGAAGGGAAAACAACAGGCCGCCGATCGCTCCGGCGGCGAAAGCGAACCAAAAGACCTCTTTCTGTCCGTGCCACACGAAAGGCACCAGGCCCGCAAAGGTGGAAACGATGGTCAGAATCACGGGAATGATCTTGGTGTTGAAGGCTTTGAAGTAGAGCGAAAGCAAGTCCTGCCCAGGCTGCTCGCGCTGCAGGTTGTTCCAGTCGTTCAGGATGTAAAGCGCCGAGTTCACGCTGATGCCGCAGAGCAGGATGAAGGAAGCATAGCCTCCCTGGTCGAAATTGAATTCGAACAGATAAAACGTTAGAAACACCCCGATGAATGAGGCCGGTATGAGGCTGATCACCACCCAAGCCTGCCGAAGCGATTCCAGTACAATGGCGCAAATGAAAAAGATGATGCCGATGACCAAAAACAGGTAATAGTACTGCGTTTTGTCTCCGCGGTTCCAGCCCCAGCTTCGGCCAGGCTTTACACGGTAACCCATCGGCAGCTGCTCACTCATCCATTTTCTCTCCCTTTTCTCCACCCGGCTAGACAATGCATGCGGACCGAGAAAATCGTAAGCCACGGTTAGCTGGTACTGCTGGTTTTCCTTTTTTATCTGGTCGCCGGTTTTCCGCTTGTCGATTTCCGCCAGCTCATGAAGCTTGTACTGCCTGCTGCCCTGGCTCAGCGGCTGGTTTTTCATATCCCATACATTGAAGCTTTCCCGCTGATCGGCAACAAGCTTCACCTGCTCCATTTCGTTGTTCCGGAAAACGGATGGCAGGCCGCTTTGGTGGATGCGGCTGTCCAGCAGGCTATACAGCGAACGCATCGGAATCTCCTCCTTCGCCAGGCGCTCCAGGTCAAAATCCAGATAAAATTCCCTCAGAGCACTTGTTCGCCAACCGCCGGTGGATATCTCCACAGCTCTCACCCGGGCCGAAGCCTTCTTCAAATGCTCGCTCAGCATCGTCGCATAATCAAACAGCTGGTCGTAGTTGTAGCCCTCCAGCCTGATTCTGTTGCTTTTATAGCCCAAATACATCGCATTGCTGAATCCCCTGCCCACTCCAGCCACACTCCAGTCCATTCCTCCAAGATTGTTTGCCTTGGACTCCGCCCGGCTTTTCAGCAAGTAAGGAAAGCTGCCCCACTCGTGCTCTTCCTTGAAATAAACCGTAATGCTCGAACTCCTGTAGCCATTAATCCGCGTTTCGAACATCTCCACTTCTTCATATTCACTGATAAACTGCTCCATCTTGCGCACGGCTACATTCAGCTGTTCTACAGTGCATCCTTCGGGCATGCTTCCCCTGATGCGCAATACGGTGCGCTCGGGCTCGGAATAATACGAGTTCTCAAATACATGCTGGGAAAACAAACGCAGCGTGCCTCCCAGTGCTTTTTCCACCGCAGGGCGCATTTCGTTCACAAACCATTCGCTTCCCAGTGTTTTGTTGTAAAACGACGCCCAGGAGCTCAGTTCCTTTTCCTTTTTTCCTTTCTTTATTTCCGTTGGCAGTCTGTGCACGGGAAGCCCGAAGCCCAGAATCAGCAGCAAGGCAAACGCCCACTGCACTGGGCGCTTCTTGGTTAGCAGCACCCACTTTTTGTACAGGTTTGTGACCTTTACCACGCGCTTCTTTCTGCGGACAAACACCCGGCTTTTTCCCTTTTTTATCGGGATTCGCTCCATCAGCGCAGGCACAAAAAACAAAGACACAAAGAGCGAAACGCCAATGTTAATGGCAATCACCCAGGCAAAATCCATCAGATTGACACGCTGGCTTTCCTTCAGAAAGAAAATCACAACCAAGGCGCCTATTGTAGTGAGCGTAGCGGCCAGAATCGCCAGAAAGGCTTTCTTGTTGCCCTTGTGGCGCAAATGGTCAATCATGATAATGCTGTTGTCGATGATGATCCCGAATGAAATGGTGATGCCCGCAAACGAATACAGCTGCAGCTCGATCTGCAGGCCATAATAGAACAGCACGGCAATCAGCAAATTGCTGACAATGCTGAGCAGCAGTATCGCCAGATAACGCATATTGCGGTTCAGCACCAGAATAAGCACCAAAAGGATAAGCAGCGAATACAAGGTCCGCTTCTGAATTTTTTGCAGCTCATTCACCACATGCTCCGTCGAGTCGCTGGTGAGCATCAGCCCGTAGCCGTTCAAAATCTCAGGATCCAGATTCTCGATGCGCTTCCGGGCTTCCTTCGCCACTTCCACGGTATTCACTCCCGCCTCCGGATAAATAACCATGCTCACGGTGTTCTGACCGTTGATGCGGTAATACGAGTTGACAGCCGCCTGCTTGTATCTTACACTTGCCACATCCCGCAGGTACACCAGCCGCTCCCCGGTTTTCCGCACAGGAATCGACTCCCAGTCGACTTCCTCTTTCCCGCGGAAACGAAGCACCACCGACATGCTGTTCGGATTCTTCTCTCCCGGCGGCTGAAACATTGCAGTGCCCAGTTCGCGGGATTCGAAATGGGTGCTTATCGCCGAACGGATATCCCAGACAGAAAGCCCCAGCACCCGAAGCGCCTCGCTGTCATATTCAATCTCCCATTCGTAAGGCGTGGCGCCGTACACGCTCACGCGGTTGACGCCGGGCAGCTCCACCAGCTTGGGCGTAATCTTCCGCTCCACATATTTCTTTATTTCAAAAGGAGTTGTGTTGGCCTGCACGCTGTAGGACAGAATCGGAGACTGGCCTTCATTGGAGCTGCTTTTCGAAAGATGCGGGTAGCTGACGCCTTTTGGCAGCTCGGGATAAATCCGCCTGATCAAGCTCGAGAGTTCGAACCGGACCGCATCCATGTTGGTGTTTTTCTTAAAACCTATCCAAATGCTTCCGCTTCCTTTGCGGGAAGTCGAACTGATGCTCCGAACCCCTCTGATCCGGTTGAAGGCGCCCTCCAGCTTGGAAGTCACCTGCTGCTCGAGCACTTTGGGCGAGGCTCCTCTCCAGGAATAGCTGACGCTCAGTCCCGATGTTGAGCGGGAGGGTTTCAGCTGCACGGTCAATTTGGGAATAAGGCCGGCTCCCATAATCGAAAGACAGATGAAAATCAATATTATTGAGAAAGACGATAGCTTCATTTTTCTTGATTTAAAAACAACTCTCCAAAGATTCAGAGCTTATGGAACGTTTTATTAGTTACCTCACCAGCCGATCAAAATCCTCACTCAGACTTTCCTGCCTGGCATAGTCAAAAAGCGTGATTTGCTGCACTTCATAATACAGCTTCCAGTACCGGTTCAGGCTCTGGATATACGCTTCCATAGAACTTTCCTGCTTCTGGCGGGCGCTGGTCAGACGAAGCAAATCGATATTACCCGACAAAAAGCGCTTCTCAGTCACCTCGAAAGACGCCTGGGCTATTTCATGGGATTTTCGTGCGCTCTGAACAAGCTGGGCCTGCATGTTGAACTCGCTGACCTTCAGCCGGACATCCTGGTGCAGCTGATTTTCCTGCTGCTCGATGTCAATGTCCGCCACCTCCTTGTTCATCCGCGCCATCTTGATGTTCCCCTTCCGCTCGCCCCAGTCCAAAATAGGAATGCTGAAGTTTACCGATACAAGCTCCTGATCCAGGAAATCGCTGTAAACATTGCCGAAATTGTCCGCCTGCTTATTGAGTCCGTAGCTGGCTTTGAGCGACAAATCAAAGCGGTTGTTCTTTATGGCTCTGTCCAGGCTTTTTTCCGCTTCCAGCCGCCTGATCTTGAAATTCAAAAACTCCGGGTTGTTGTCGCGTACCAAAAGCATCGCCGCGTCTTCGTCCACAATCAACTCCGGCAGCTGCTCGGGCAGCTCAGGCGCTTTCATTTCCCAATTCTCCTTTCTTAAATAAATGCCGATCCTCGACACCGCCTGCTCTTTTTCCTTTTGTCTCTGCAAGAGGCGGTTTTTAGCCTCGTACAACTGCAGCTCCAGGTTCAGAATGTCATCCCGCTCAATCGTACCCAGTTTATACCGCTTTTTTCCAATCTCGAAGTGCTTGGCCGTTGAGCGCACTTTTTCCTCGGCAACCTGCACGCGCCGCTCAGCCAGTGCCCAGCTGAAAAAGTAATCTATAGCCTGCACGTTAATCCGCTGCATGTCGTCTATAAGACTTTTCTTGGATCGCTCATAATCCAGAGGCATAATCTTGTGCTCCCACTTCAGCGCATTGAAAGCCATAATCGGCTGGTTCAGCCCGATGCGGACCGGCACGCTGTTGAAGCTCTTGTTTTCGTTTTCTCCGAAGCTCTCCAGACGATTAAAATTCGACTGCAGAGACACCGAACCGCCGGTGGGCAGAATATTCTGCCGCAGCCTCAAGCCGACATAAGAGTTCAAGCTCTCCTCCGAACGATACTCGTCCACATTCTTCTCCGAGTTGTAACGCTTAGTCAGTGAACGCCGGTAGGAAAACGGATTTGTCTCCAGCTCCAGCTTCGGGCGCAGCCGCGCTTTGTGCGACTGATAGTTCCAGAAACTCGCGCCGTACTTTCTTTTGGCCCGGAAAGACTCCAGTGAATTCACTCTCGCCATCCGGAGAACTTCCTCCATATTTACAGTATTGCCGGATGTCTCAGCCGTCTGCGCATAAACAGCCGGATGCCCCAGAAGGAGGGCCAAGAAAACCAGCGCGAAGGCACTGCCCTTCAACGCTTTTAAAAAGCAGGAATGTTGAGCTCCCAAAAGGATGTTTTTATTTTTATAAAAATGAAAAAAATATCGCATGACCTATTTTTTAGAAATCTGATAATAACACAAAGGGATGAAATACAAGCTGACCAAGGTTCCCTGCAGCATACCGCCTATCATAGCAACTGCAAGCGGCGCCTGCAGCTCTGCTCCCAGTCCGGACGAGAACAGCAGCGGAATCAATGCAAGTATAGTCGTCAAACTGGTCATCAGGATGGGCTTGAGACGGCGCTGTCCGGCGACGAGCAGTGCTTTGAGCAATCCATAACCTTCCCGCCGCAGCTGAATCACCGTATCGATTTTCAGAATGGAATCGTTGATGATAATCCCGCACATAACGACGATGCCGATCATGGACATGAGGTTAACGCTCATACCAAACAGCTTGAGAAACAAAAACGCGCCCGCCAAATCCAGCGGCACTTCCAGCAGGATGATCAGCGGCAGAACGAAAGACTCGAACTGGGAAGCCAGAATAAAATACAGGAGCAGCACCGAAACAAGCAGGATGAGCAGCAGTTCGCCCATCAGCACCTGGTCGTTGAAGAAACTTCCCGAAAAATTCACCTCGTACCACTTGTTGCGACTCACCGAGGCCCGGATTTTTCTGATGTTCTCCGGCACCTGCTCGGGCTTCAGCTCCAGCACCACGGGAAAATACTCGCCTTCTTTGCCGCCCCGGATATTTTTGAGCCCCTGCGACCTTTCCAGCCTGATAAAATCCCTGAGCTGATAACTCACGCTGTCCCGTCCGCGGATCATGGTTTCCGAAAGTATTTCCTCCATGGTCTGCGTTTCGGTTCCCAGCACCACAGGAATAAACTCCTGGTTGTTGATCAGCTCCAGCACCTGATAGGCCCTGAATGCTGAGCTCAGCGCATGCTTCAAGCTGGAAGCCGGTATATCATAACTCAACAGCTTTTCGCGGTCGGCCACGGCCACCACCTGCTCCTCCCAGAGAATGTCGTCCACATCCGTGTCCGCCAGCTCGCTTTTCAGGCTCTGATGCACTTTCTGCAGCTCGTCACTCTGATAAACGCCAAGGTTTCTCGTGCTCCTGAGCCTGGCCACCAGCGGCGGCTCTTTGTCAGAAAAAATCATACTGAAAATATTCTCCACATCCTCGAAATGGAGCAAAGCGTCCGGATATTTGTCTTTAAGACTTTTCCTCAGCGATTTCTCTGCAGTCTGCAGCTGCTCGGAAGCGCCGGTTTTCAGATACAGCTCGCATTCCGAAACCTTGGCTTTGCCCTTGCTCTCGAGCATGAACTGCTGCGTGCCGACCAGCGCCGCATTGTACTCCAGCCCTTCCTTCAGCGGAGCCAAAAGCTCCAGCACGCGCCGCTTGTTCTCTTCCACATGTATTTCCTCGTTCCAGTCAATCTTGGCCAGCGTTTCCAGCCGGGTGAAATCCGGCAGCTGACTTTTCGGAAGCCAGGCGAACAAACCGTATGCGCCTAGCAGCAGCGCAACCGTAAGCGTCCAGGAAACCCTCTGGTTCCGCATTACCCACTGAAAGCCTTTCTCATAGAGCGCCTCGTAATCCAGCGTGTTTCTTTTTTTCAAAAACAAAGAAACGTTTTTAAAAATGCGCCCTTCTTTCTTCAGATAAAACAAGCGATACAACACCGGCAAAAGCAATATGGAAACGATAAGCGAAACAAGCAGCCCGATGCTGATGGACATAGCCTGATCGTAAAACAGACTGCCGGCGATTCCGCTGATAAAAATAAGCGGAATAAAAACCGCGCAGGTGGTCAGCATAGAGCTTAGCAGCGGCCGGAAAACCTCCATGGTGCCTTTCACGCAGGCGTCGTTAAGGCCGAGCCCGCGCTCCCGGTGCTGGGAAATATTGTCGATTACGATAATGGAATTGTCGATCATGAGTCCGATGCCCAACACCAAGCCGGAGAGCGAAATGATGTTGATAGAAATGCCTATTTGCTGAAAAAACAGCAGACAAACCACCAGAGACACCGGCAGGGCAATACCAATAAGCAAGGGCGCTTTCAGATCTTTCAGGAAAAAAAACATGACGAAAAAAGCCAGCAGAATGCCCCACAGCAAACTCTGCGAAAGGTTTCCGATGGCATAGTCAAGCAGCTGCGTCTGGTCGCGCGCAATCTTGAAAGAAATGTTGGGGTAGTCCTTCTCGAGCTGGCGCACCAGCTTGCGCAGCGACGCCTTCATGTCTGCCATGCGGGCGCTCTGCTGCTTGATCACCGCCATTGTCAGCCCTTCCGTTCCTTCACTGAGCACCAGGCCCTTGCGCTGCTGCGGATGGCTGAGCACCTCGGCGATATCCTTCAGCTGGAAAATACGCTCGCCTTTTTTCAGATAAAGCTTGCGCAGCGCATCCACCGAGCGCACTTTTGTGCCCAGCCGGATGCTGTACTGGTACTGGGCCTCGTGCACCAGCAGGCTGCCGATGTCCAAATCGTTTTTCTTTATAAGGTTCTCGAGTTCGCCCAGCGAAATGTGCATCGACTGCATTTTCTTCTGGTCGGGGATGATCAGCACCTCGGAAGCCACCAGGCCGCTGATGTCCACCATCGCCACCTCGTTGAGCTGTTCGATGCGCTTTTTGACCACATGGTCGGCAAAGCGGCTGAACTCGACAAACTCCTGGCTGACCGGAAACAGATCCGAATGCCGGTTTTCTGACAAATTCGTTTTCGCCCTTTTTTTAAGCGTAAGATTAAGATAAAACACCGGAATATCGGCCGCGCTGGCCTTAATAACCTGCGGACGCTTAATCTCGCGCGACAAGCCGCCGACCACCCGGTCAATTTTTTCATTTACTTCAATAAAGGCATAATCGATATTTGTTCCGTGCTCAAACTTCATGAGCACTCTTCCGAAGCCCTTTCCGGC
>JAKSBZ010000146.1 GCA_022360875.1 Cytophagales bacterium
ATATTACTTATGTCATTATTTAGCTAAAGCGCTAGCTGTGAGGCATAACTGAAAAATACTAATAAGTACGAAGTACATACCCGGATCAGAAGAGAAACCGTTCTATTTCAAGTTTTCCGGATTCAGGCACTCCAGTTCCGGAATCACAAACAGCCCGTCTTTTCGAATCAACACATCGTCAAAGTACATCTCTCCGCCGCCGTAATCAGCGCGCTGAATGCACACCAAATCCCAGTGAATATTCGATGAGTTGCCGTTGTTAGCCGTTTCGTAGGCTTGCCCCGGTGTGAAATGGAAGCTTCCGGCGATTTTCTCGTCGAACAAGATATCTCCCATCGGATGCAGAATATACGGATTTACACCGATGGCAAACTCACCGACATAGCGGGCGCCCTCATCGGTGTCAAACACCTTAGTGATGCGCTCCGTGTCATTTGCCGAAGCGTCAACAATCTTCCCGTTCTCAAAGCGAAGCGTCACATTTTCGTACATAAAACCCTGATAAGGCGAAGGCGCATTATAGCTGACGGTTCCATTGACTGAATCCTTCACAGGCGCCGTGAACACCTCGCCGTCCGGAATATTGCGTCTTCCCGAGCACTTTACTGCTGGAATTCCCTTTATCGAAAAACTCAGGTCCGTTCCCGGCCCTTTTATTCGCACCTTGTCCGTCTTCTCCATCAACGCTTTCAGGCTGTCCATTGCCCGTCCCATTTTCCCGTAATCGAGCGTACACACATCAAAGTAGAAGTCCTCAAATGCCTCCGTGCTCATTTTAGCCAGCTGCGCCATGGAAGCGGTCGGATAGCGCAATACAACCCATTTGGTCTTGGGAACGCGCACATCAAAATGCACCTGCTTAAGCACCGTTTGATTGTAGATTTCAATCTTTTCGGCCGGGACGTCAGAAAATTCGTTCACATTGTCGCCAGCCCGGATGCCTATGTAAGCGTCCATATCCTCCATCAACTGCCTTTCATGGGCCGCCATCCTCTCAAACTGCTCTTTTCCGGCGCCCAGACGCAATACACGCTCAACCTCCAGGTCTTTAGTAGATACAAAAGGCTGCGCTCCAGCATTGTATGCTTCCCGCACCAAGGCACACACCAGTTCCTTCTGCAGTCCAAAGTTCTCTATCAGGACTTTTTCTCCTGGTTTCAATTCACATGAATAATTGACCAGCCCGTGGGCCAGTTTTTCTATTCTAGGATCTTTCATTTTTCAAAAAAATTATTGTTCTGTATGTATTTTCTGTTTCTTCAGAAAATCCCAAAGTGCTTCCAGCTGATTATTGGAAAAATCTGACTTGAGGATAATATGTGCGGACTGGTTTCCGTGGTAAAACAATACGAACTTGCCCATCTGCTTCACGAGTCGGATATCTTCCCATCGAACACGGCCCTTTCGGGTTTTAGCGTTTACCGAAAAACCCTCCTGGTCGAAAGAATAGCTTTCGATTTCGTTGAGATGGGAATGACGATACAGCCTTCTGGATGATCGGTAAATGTTAAAGGGAATCAGCAGCAACAGAAACGGCCAAGCGTACCACACATAATCACTATCGGACAAGCGCTGAATTCCTGTCAGATGAATCAGAGCGAAAACAGAAAGCATCGCGCTTACCAACACCAATAGACGAATCCGGCGAATCGAAAAATTGAAGCGGAACATCATCTGCAAGTAATCTCTCTCCGTCAGCCGGGATTGTATGATGAAAGGTTTCATTATTATGGTTTTTCCTGAAAAATCAATTGTTTCCCAAAGCTAACGGAAAATACAGCAGAATGGAACCGGAACGGAACTTCTTTTATCACGGGCGCTAACATAGGCCAGCCAAAAATAGCAATAATTAAATTTATTTTTTGATATTGTTTTTATTCAAGAAAAAACCGCTGAAGATAGGTGATAAATATAAATATATGACTTATGTTTAGGTATTCACTTTTTTACAAAAACACAATTTTTATGATAGCAACACAGTATAACCCATTTGGGTATATGAATTATACCCAAGAGTCAGGTCAAATATAGACGATTTATAAAAAAATCACAAATTTCGGGAAATCCTGAGAGCCTGCAGGATTAAGCGGGCCAAACAACCTGCTCAGCAAAGCAGAAAACCAATAATATTAAAATTGGACTTGCCTGCAGCAGTTCGCACGACAATCCGGAAATTTTTTGTTCATAAAACCGATACTCCTGACATCATATATTGACCGGAATCACAAACCGGCTCCTAATACTATAGATGGGTCAATATTATTATTCTGAGAAATATAAGTTTTACGACCTATTTTTTATATATAATTTTTTTCATGAAGCTAACGCTCAAAAAATAACACGCATGCTCAACGACGAATAAGACTCGCACATTAATATGCATGTTCCGTTGCGGGTAACTGCTGAATTGTTGCACGAATTTTTTGGTCTAAGAGCAAATTTTTAATTTAATTTTTTACCATTTAATTTTTAAAAATTATGATAACCCTATTGGATGAACGATACGCAGGCATTGTTTATAATCCGGATCTGAAGTGCGTCTGGATCACATACAAAGGATATGCGTCGTCAGAGGAGTATAGAAATACAATAAATGTAGTGCTAAATGGGGTAAAAAAGTACAGAGCTCCTGTTACAGTTTCTGATGCCAGAGACCAGGCGATTGTCAACAACAACGACATCCAATATACCGCCTCAAAAGCTGAAGAAATGAATCAGGCAGGGGTCAATCACCACATTATCATTCAGCCCGAAAGCTTTTTCACCCAGCAGTCGGTAAAGAACTTCTCAGGTAAAATGGAAACAGTAGGCGATTACACCGTTCACAACGTTTCTTCGGAAGAAGAGGTCAAAGCGATCATCAAAAAAATACAGGGATAAGCAATAACCCCAAGTGTATTATGCTATTTTTTGTAATTTAATTGTTTTTTGAAAAACATTTTTTTTAAAACTTCTTGCAAATTGCAGGTAGCTTGTATTGCGAAAATTCATTCGATTTTCAGAAAAACCTGCTTGTTTTTTCAATAGCTTGAATAAGCGAAACGCTTGGAAAATTATTCTTGTATAAAAAGAAAGCGAAGCATTTGCTCTCGCTTTCTTTATTTTTGGGATGTCTAGCGGTTTAGCTAAATTACTGGCAGCACTTATAGTGCTTTGCTTTTGTCTTTGTTCTTCTGAACTTCCTTCAGCATTTCCTGCACCGCTCTTTCCAGCTGCTTGTCCTGTCCTTTGGCCACAGATTCCGGATCATTGAAAACTCTAATGTCCGGTTCAAGCTGGTTGTTCTCGTAAAAATTGCCTTCTCTGTCTTTTATACCCACCTGCGGAATACCGAAATACAGCGAGCGGTCGATCTGCGTCTCCCACCAAACGGCGGTTCCAGTACCAGCCACCGGCATTCCGATTAGTTTACCGATGCCGAGTGTTTTGTAAACCACAGGGAACATATGTGCATCCGAATAGTTTCCTTCGCCCATTATCACACAAGAAGGCTTAACCCATCTGTTCATCGGATCGCCGCCCAGATGCTGTCCGCGAGGATTCAGAGTAAAATAGCGTTTGCCGCTCAGCAGATTCGCCAAATCGTCGTGAAGCCATCCGCCGCCGTTGAAACGTGTATCCACAACAACAGCCTCTTTGTCGCTGTACTTGCCCAGCAGATCCGAGAACACTTTGCGGAAGCTCGAACTGTTCATGCCGCGCACATGCACATAGCCCACTTTTCCGTCCGAAAGCTCAGCTACAAGCTTTTGGTTGCGCTTCACCCACCGCTCGTACAAAAGGTTTCTCTCAGCCCTTTCCGAAATAGGTTTGGCCGCCTCTTCCCAGGTCTTTCCTGACTTGCTATCGCGGAGCTTAAGCAAGATTTTCTTGTCCACTTTGCGATTCAGCAAGCAAGACAGGTTGGTGTTGGCCTCAATTTTTTTCCCGTCAATTTCTTCAATGATCGTTCCCTCCTTAATTTTCGAGTCTTTACGTATCACCGGGCTTTTGTCCAGAACTTCCAGCACGCGCACTCCATTTCCACTGTACGACTGATCATAAAGCAGCGCCAAGCTTGCCGTTCTGTCAGCTTTCGGCTGGTTCACGCGGTATCCCGATCCGGTGTGCGACGCGTTTGCCTCGCCCAGCATTTCGGAAAGAAGCTCCGCGAAGTCGTAGTTGTTTCTGAGGTGCGAGAGCAGCGGTTTGTATTCATTCTTGTAGAAGTTCCAGTCCACTCCGTGCAGATCTTTCACATAGAATTTTTCTTTAAACTGTCTCCAAGCATGGTCAAAAATGTACTCTCTCTCCTTCGCTGGATTATGAGCCCTTTCCACGCTGAAATCGACATTCTTGCGCTTTCCGTCTTTCGAAATTTTCACTAGGCTTCCTTTCGAAATCATGAAAATATTCTTTTCATCTTTGTCGAAAACCATTCTGGAGTATGAAGAATTCAGCTTCGTCAGCAGCTTGGTTTCTTTTTCTTTAAACTTGTGAGTCCAAAGGTTAAATCCTTTCTCAAAAGCCGTAAGATAGAAAAGCTGATCACCGTCTTTGGTTAGCAATGCACTGGCAATCGGTGAAGAATTGATAGTCAAACGCTTTACGCGGTCTTCCACGCCGTCGAGTTCGAAAACCAGCTCCTTTATCTCCTCTTTTTTCTCGTCATCGTCTTTTTTGGCTTTGTCTTTATTTTTCTTCTTGTCCTTTTTCTTATCCGAATCTTTATCTTTTTCCTTTTCTTCTTTTTCGTCTTTCTCAAATTCCTTAGCCAGCTCGTACTCCGCTTTGCTCATGGTGAATTTATCATAAGCATCCTGGGTAAGGAACATGCCGTAAACATCGTGGTGCGATCCCCAGCTTCCGTGAGAACGGTAGCCGTTGCGGTCGGTTGTCCAAACCATCGCCTCGCCGCCCATCGCCCAGTTCGGACGGCGATCGTTATAGCCGCTTTGGGTAAGGTCGATAACTTCCGACTTGCCATCCGATGAAATCAGCCCTGCATCGCGAACCCATCGGTCGTTAATCAAAAATTCCACAAAGAACCACTTACCGTCCGGAGACCATGCATAGTGCTGATCGCCGTCCGCGTAAGAATAGTTAAGATTAGCCGGGAGCACTACGCGCGTTTTTTTAGATTTCAGCGTAATCACCCGCAGTTCAGTTCGGTTGGCCAGGTAAGCCACTTCTTTTCCGTTAGGAGAATATGCCGGCTGAAAAGTGTCCTCATTGCTCACCAACAGCGGTTTTTCGTCAATCAACGTAGCATTGTAAAAATATTTCTCCTCAGGCCGCTTCAGTGAAGCTTCGTACAAATTCCAGCTGCCGTCTCTCTCTCCGGCATAAAGAATCTTCTTGCCGTCAGGACTGAAGCATATTGAGCGTTCCTGCTCAGGCGTAAAAGTCACTTGCTTGGTAGTTTTATGCTCCAAAGCCGTAACGAACACATCACCCCGGACAACAAAAGCGACTTCCTTTCCGCTCGGCGAGACTGCAAATTCTGTGGCGCCGCCCGATACGTTCTGATAAACCACTTCGTTTTCCGGCTCGTCCAGCCGAATCGTAATATTCAATTTTTTCGGAGCTTCATTGTCGCGCTGTGTGTAAATATCGCCGTGGTAACCATAGGCAAGCACACCGTTGTCCGAACAGCTAAGAAAACGCACCGGGTGTTTTTCGAAGTTCGTTACAGCTTTTTTATTTCCCGAAAAATCAGACTTGAACACATTGAAAGAACCATTTTCCTCAGACAAATAATAGAAAGTGTCATCGGTAGCCCAAACCGGATTCCGGTCTTCTCCCTCGAAATCGGCCACCTTCTGGTGTTTTCCTGTATTTGCGTCAAACACCCACAAATCGCGCGTAACCGAAGATGTGTGGTGCTTTCGCCACTTGTTTTCGTATCCCTTCCGGTCCTGATAAAGCAACTTGTTCCCCGAAGGATTGTAGCAGGCCATCTCTGCAGGAGTTGTCAGCACCTGCACAACCCGGCCGCCTTCGGCCGGCACCTGATACAGTTCCGGAAGCACTCCCGTCGGAAACAGCGAACAAACGGCCTTGTCTCTTCTGGAAGAAGAAAACAGCACCTGCTTGCCGTCCCGGGTAAAGCCGGTCGGAACATCATATGAAGAATTATAAGTCAGACGATCAGTCTTTCCAGAAGCGACATCCATGCGAAAGACGTCGAAGTTTCCGTGGCGGTCGGATGCAAAAGCCAGATACTTGCCATCCGGAGACCAAACCGGATTAAAATCGTAGGCTTTGTGGCGAGTTATCGGCACGGCCATGCCGCCTTCATCCTTAACCAGAAACAAGTCGCCTTGGTAGGAAAATACAATTTGGCTCCCGTCAGGAGAAATGGCCGGATACCTCAGCCACCGGATTTCCTGCTGGGCCTGAGCGCCGCTTCCCGCAAAGAGGAAAAAGCACAAAAGGCACCATACAAATGCTCTTTTCTTCATGATTTTTACATTTTGTTTTGTTTCTTACAAAGAAAAAATTTTCTCATAATATGAAAAATATAATTTGCAAATGAAAGAGAATTATTACAGGAATGGTAAAGAAATAGGAAGGAAACCCCAAATATTATTTGGCTAAAAAAGCCGGCAAATGAAGATACTTGCCGGCTGTGATTTAATTAAAAACTTTATTCCAACAATAAACAGGCATTGTTCATTCAGCACAACAGCGGCTTGCGAATGCCCGTCTATTTCTATTATTTTATTGCTCTAAATGATTTGCCGAATCATAAGAATCAACTAAAGAATGTACAAAGAATGCGTCAGATAAATCTCTCTGCTCTTTAGAAGGATAAAACAGCACCGTTTTCTCCTGTTTCGGCAGCAAATCGAAGTAGTTGTCCGACCATTTTCCCGCAGCCGATTCGTTACGCAAAAACACATTTTTTACCAGCGACTCTGCACGCAAACGCAACTGATAACCGCCGTTCTTCAGCTTGTCAATCTTCAAATCAACAGGCACTTTTTTTAGTTTCAAATATTTAGGTTTAGAAAAGAAAAATGCCCGCTCGCAAATTCTATCGTTACCCTTCCAAAGACTGGCCCGCAGAAAACTGCTTGTGGAGTCTTCTCCGTTCAGCAAATGCTTCACAGGTTTTTCCCAGTACATTTTGCTGGAGTTCGGTTTTGCCTGCAGCGCCATTTCATCTTTCTTCAGCAATTTTCCGTCAAATGAAACCAGCTCCCACTTCATTGTCAGATCCTGCGTTTCCAACAAATCGTTCACGACAAACAGCCTCAGCATGCCATTGTCCATCGTCGGAGAAAGCAGCACCGGCTCAAATGCTTTTTTCACAAAATAATGCATCGCTTTCCAATTGCCGTAGTAGTCAATACCCGACCACGAAGCCACTGGCCAGCTGTCATTGAGCTGCCAATAAAGCGTCCCCATACAATAAGGCATCGCGCGGCGGTGCGCTTCAAGTCCCATGCTCATTCCCTCAGCCTGCAGCACCTGCGAAACATACACAAACTGTTCGAAACTGTTTGGCCTGCGGTACCAGCGGTCCATATACTGCTGAATAGTCACGTTGCCTATGGAGCTCTTCTGATGCGTTTTCATTACCTTGGAATCAATCGACCAATCCTCCTTCGTGCTGAACTTCCGTATGGTGCTCATCTCCGGAAACGACTGGAAGCCAAACTCGCTCATAAACCGCGGAATGTACTCTTTGAAGCTCTCAAACGGTCTTCTGCCCCACCAAACGCCCCAGTAGTGATTGTCTCCGTAGGCAAAATCCTGTTTCTTTCCCCAGTTGCTAATCGGCGAAGACGGAAAATAAAACCGCCCCGAATCCAGCGCCTGAACCTTTTCAGGAAGCATTTTCGTAAAAAGTTTCTTGTAATCCTCGTACATGCGCGTCGAGTCTTCCGAAGAGTAACCTCTTCCCTGCTGCCAGCCCCAGTTTTCCCAGCCGACCTGCACTTCGTTGTTGCCGCACCAAAGCGCCAATGACGGGTGATTCCGAATGCGCCGGATATTGTACTCGGCCTCCTGCTCTACGCGGCGCATAAAAGCGGTGTCTCCGGGGTACATCGTGCAGGCAAACATGAAATCCTGCCAAACCAGCAGTCCGAGTTCATCGGCCAGCTCATAAAAGTAATCCTGCTCGTAAATGCCTCCGCCCCATACGCGAATCATGTTCATGTTCGCCTCTTTGGCGCTTTCCAGCAAATGCCTGTACCTTGCTGAATCCACTCGCGTAAGCATATGATCAGAAGGGATGTAGTTTGCTCCCTTCATGAAAACCGGCTTCCCGTTTACTTTTACATAAAAACTTTCTCCCAAACTGTCAGGCTTGTTCACCACTTCCACAGTGCGCAAGCCTATCCGCTCCTGCCGGCTGTCCAGCTGTCTGCCGTCTGCGAGCAGCTCTATCTGCACCGGATACATATAAGCCTCTCCCAGTCCGTTGGGCCACCATCGCTTCGGATTCGGAATATTAATCAAGAAACGTTCTTCATGCCGTCCGTTCTCCAAAGCCAGCCTGCGCTCCTGACTCGGAAACGCATGGGTTTCAGAACTTATCCTCACCCGAACTTGCTGCTCATCAAAAGCCTGCAAGTCCAGCCTGAGTTCGAGCGATGCCTTGTCGTCATTCAATTCCTTCTGCACAAACTGAGCTTCAGCAATCCTTGCTTTTTCCCAGGATTTCAGTTTCACAGAACGGTATATCCCGCTTGTCACTAGTCTCGTCCCCCAGTCCCAGCCAAACTGATACGGAGCCTTCCGGCTGAATACGCTCAGCTTTTTCTCGTGCGCATCGTTGTCGGCCGGATATTCTACGGGAGAGGCCTCGTACTGAGGCAAAACCCTGCGAACCGGCGAATGAAAATATATACGCAGACGATTGTCTCCTTCCTTCAGAATATCCTGCACAGGCACTTCCCAACCCACAAACATGTTGTCGGCCCGGAGAATAAGCGAATCGTTTAGATACACGTCGGCGTAGGTGTCCAGCCCGTCAAAGGAAAGGAAATTTTCCTGATTTTGAAGCTCCTCCTGCGAACAGCTGAAAGTCGTCCGGTATTCCCAGTCTTTTTCTTCAACCCACTGCACGCGTTCCTCATTGCTTTTGTAAAATGGATCGTCTAGCAGTCCCAAACGAAGCAAATCAGCCTGCACTTCGCCCGGTACATTAGCATTATGCCACTTCTCTTTCCCAACTTGCCGGAACTGCCATCCTTCATGGAGCAGACGTTCACTGCCGCCGCTGGAAACCGATTTCCCGATATAGCTGTAGCTCAGGAAAAAAGCAATCACCAAACTTCCTAAAACTGTCAGCTGAGTGCGTTTTTTTTCTTTTATCAATTCCATTTTGCTTTACTTTTACCGATCAGCAATCCTTTTCTTTGATTTCAGATTTTTTTTCCAAATCCAGCAATACGCTGCTCGCCTTTTTTATTTTAACAATATCCGAATAAAAAACCTCATATTCAGATACTTCGCCTTTTTTCCCCATGCTGATATCCGGATTCTGATAACCCATACCGCTCGGTCTTGAAACCATTCCGGACATGTGAAACTGGGAAAGCCCCTCGACAGAAGCCAGTTTCTCTATATTTTCGTGATTTATGCCGCTTCCGGCCATCAGCGGCATTGTGCTTCCAGCAGATAAAGCCAATTTTTTAAGGTTTTCCCTGCCTTCCCAGGCAGTATTCTTCAAGCCTGAAGTCAAAATGCGATTAAATCCCAGTGACTTTGCATGTTCAATTGCCTGCTCGGGATCCCGACACATGTCAAAAGCCCGGTGCAAGGTAATCTCCATGCCTCTGGCCTCTTCCGCCAGCTGGCTCATTCGCTCTACATCCAAGCTACCGTCAGCCTTCAGCATTCCGAAAACCACTCCGTCTGCACCAAGCTCCCGCGCCATCTGCACATCGCGAATCATCTGCTTCATTTCCCAGTCGGAATACAGGAAATCGCCGCCCCGAGGCCGAATCATCACCTGAACCGGAAGATTCACTGCCTCTTTCACCAGGGAAATAGTTCCCGCACTTGGCGTTGTACCGCCTTCATACATCCCGCCGCACAGTTCGATGCGGTGTGCACCACCTTCTTCCGCTGCCAAACAAGACTCCAAAGAATAACAGCAAATTTCTAATGTATACATCATTTCAAAAAAAATAATTCTTCAGTAAAACTCCTCTATCCTCCCGTATTACCATATCTTCTCAGCTTTCTTTTTTTTAGAAAGCAAAACTCTTAAATGTAAAAAAGCCTGGCTTTAAGCGACATGCGCCAAAAGCCAGGACTTCATTTTTTTCCAATAATTTAAAGCGTAGGAGACACAAAATCTTTCAGCTGCAGTTGCAGCGTGCCGCCTTTTGTCAGCTCGTCGTGCGAAATGAAAACGCCTCTGCGCGTACTTCCGTTCCACTTAGAGCTTCGAATAACCTGCGCTTTCTCTGTTTTGCCTTTTTTTACAATCTCAATGCTTTTTCCTGAATAGTATTTAGGATCCAAATGGATCACCACGCGGTCGAAAGCCGGAACAACAAACGAGTATTCCGGAATAGCCGGAGCTTCAGGGTAAATTCCCATCATCGAAAAGACAAGCCAAGCCGACATCGTTCCGGTGTCATCGTTACCCGGCAACCCGTCAGGAGCATTTTTATAATACGTTCTGATAAGCTCCTGTACCTTTCGCTGCGCTTTCCACTCCTGCCCTCTCACATGATTGAAAAGAAACGCGTAATTCATATCCGGCTCGTTGGCCATATCAAACTGGTCTCTGGCGAACACTTCCTCCAACTGGCGGACAAACGAACGCTTGCCTCCCATCAGCTGAATCAGTCCTTTCACATCGTGAGGCACCATAAAGCTGTACTGCCAGGAATTGCCTTCCACAAAGCCTACGTTTTTGCTGAAATTTGAACCCGCCAGCGGATTAAACGGCTCATACCAAGATCCATCAGCCATTTTCGGGTGCATAAGCTTCATTTTCTTGTCAAAGAAATGGCGGTAACCTTTCGACCGTTTGAAATATTTTTTGTAATCCTCTTTCTTGCCCAAAGCCTTGGCGTACTTGGCCAAAGCGAAATCCGCTATGTTGTACTCCATGGTTGTTGATACATTTCCCCACAGCTTATCCTCGGAATCCACAGGGATATATCCTTTCTCCAGATATTCTTTGTTGCCCAAACGGATGGGATTGTTTTCTACAGTTTCTGCACTTTTGCACATCGCTTCATAAGCCAGCTTTGTATCAAACTGAGTGAGCCCTTTCAGGTAAGTATCGGCAATAACTGCCGTTGCCGGATCACCAACCATGGTGAATGTCTCTGTTGAATTCAATTCCCATTTCGGAAGCCATCCGTTTTCTTTATACATGTCCAGCATGCTGTGCACCATTTTCAGCTGCTGGTCCGGATACACAAGCGCCATCAGCTGGTGCATGTTCCGGTAGGTGTCCCAAAGCGAAAACACAGTGTAGCGCGTCTCGCCTTTTTCCACTCTCCCAATATTGCCGGTTCCAACTTCAGGATACTGCCCGTTGCAGTCATTGAGCGTGTTCGGATGCAGCTGCGCATGGTACAGCGCGGTATAAAAAATCGTTTTGTCTTCTTCCGAACCGCCTTCCACTTCTATTTTCGAAAGCGTTTCATTCCAGGTATTTTTGGCTTCGGCAACCAGCTGCTCAAATGATTTCTTTCCAACTTCCGTTTCCAGATTCTCGCGGGCATTTTCGATGCTCACATAAGAAACACCGACTTCCACAACAACTTCCTGCGGCGCATCAAAATGGTATGTGAAAAACGCACCGATGCTGTCTCCTGAAACATACTGCCTGTTGTTGCGCTTTACTCGTAGATCACCGCCGTAATGCTGGAATTTTTTCTCGTAAGTTTTTATTGACTCGGCTTCTTTCCACGTTCCGAGCTCGTCGGCAGGCCGAGAGACCCGCATAACGAAATACACCGGATACGTGTCATCAGGACTGTTGTAACAGAATCGTCCGACCATTTTGTATCCTTCCACCTCTGTATGCGACAACACACGGACTGCGCCGCCTTGCACGTTGGTCAGGCCCAAGCCAAGATTCAGCAGCACGTTGGCTTGTCCTTTCGGAAAATGAAATCTTGAAACACCTGCTCTTTTGGTTGCGGTTAGTTCCGTCTTGATGCCGTACTTCGTCAGACGGTTAGTATAATATCCCGCCGAAGCCTTCTCATCGGTATAAGCCGAGCCGTAGGTATAACCGTCCGGATTCAACTTTCCTGTTGTCGGCATTGTAAGAATAGTCCCCAAATCGGGGCAGCCTACTCCGCTCAGATTCACGTGCGTAAATCCAGTCAAAAAAGTATTATCGTTCCAATACGGCGTCGAGTTCCACTCCCGGTCTTTTTCGTGTTTGTTGACCTGCCCCGCTACATTGAATGGAGTTACCGACACCATTCCGCGAGGCATCACTGCGCCGGGGTTAGTCGCTCCGTAATTAGTGGTTCCGATAAAAGGGTTGACATAATCAGCTGGTTTCTTGCTTTGGGCAAAAGCGCCCATACAAAAACCTATCAGTACAACCGAACATAATGCCTTTAACTTAAGCATGAATTTATTCTTTAATATCAAACAGTGCATTTTACAAAAAAAAACAGGAAGCTCTATGGCTTCCTATTTCAAATTTATACGGCAACGCTTTCTTTCTCCAGTTCTTTCCAAACCAGCGAACTGGCACCCAGAATGGCTGCGTCTGCCCCAGGCAAGGCAGAAATAAGAACCTCGACTTTGTTTTTATAAATCTGAAGCATTGAATCTTCCATATATCTTTTTACCTGATGCGTCAACATCTCGCCGGCATTTGCCACTCCTCCGAACAAGAAAATTGCTTTCGGACTAGTGTAGGCCACTGCATTGGCCAGCGCATCGCCCAGCATTTCGGCCGTAAAACGGAACGCCTCAACGGCAAGCTCGTCGCGCTTAACCGCCGCATCGTACACCATTTTTGAGGTAATATCGCCCTGCTTGGCCTGCTCTCGCAGTGCACTAGGCAGCAAAGTTGTTCCCATCAGCTCATACACCGTACGCACCAGACCGGTAGCCGAACAGTAAGTCTCCAGGCATCCGTTTCGCCCGCATCCGCACTGGCGTCCGTTCTTCTCAACAACAACGTGTCCGATCTCGCCAGCGAAGGCATCATGACCATAGATCATCTCGCCGTTGGCTACTATGCCGCTTCCCAGGCCGGTTCCGAGCGTAATCATGATGAAATCGTCCATTCCCTTAGCCCCGCCGTAAATCATCTCGCCAATAGCCGCGGCATTGGCGTCATTAGTCAGTTTCACGACTGGATAATCGAACTGCTCTTTTAGCTTTTCCACCAAAGGAACGATACCTTTGAAGTTCAAGTTCGGGGCAAACTCGATTGTCCCGTTATAATAGTTTCCGTTTGGCGCTCCGATACCGATACCCATCACTTCCACGCCACCTGCCCGCGCAACCACTTCTCTGATTGCCGCCGAAAGCGCTTCCACATAGGCATCCGTTTCCGAAAATTCATTAGTAGGAATACGGCCGGTGGCCAGAACTTCTCCTGCCGAGTTTACCAGCCCTATTTCGGTGTTTGTTCCACCGATGTCAATTCCGATAGATGCTTTGATCATTGTACGATAGATTTAATATTTTTTCAACAAAACCACTTACAGGATTTTGAGACCTGCCTTACGATAGCCTTCCAAGGCTTCGTGACGGGGATCCAGCTCTGTAACCAATGTATGTATCTGCCCGATATCACTGATGCCAAAAGGCTGCACGTTTCCCAGTTTTTCGGAAATGGCTACAGACACTATTCTGTCCGAAGCCTCAGCCATTAACTTCTTAATATTTGCCTCATCCAGATTAATGTCGCTCACCCCCTTCTGAGGATGAATGCTGCGCGTACCCAAAAAAAACAAATCCGCATGGATGTTCCTAATGCGCCTGGCCGCTTCCATACCCACCGTAACTTTGGCGCTTCCGATAATTTTACCCCCCAGAAACACTGTATCGATATTGCTGTAGTTGGAAAGCACATAGGCAACCGGCAAACAATTCGTGACAAACACCGACTTCAAGTTCGGTGGCAGCAATCTGGCTATAGCCAAGTTCGTTGTGCCGCCGTCAATAAAGACCACCTGCTCGTTTTTAAGCAGACGCACTGCTTTTTTAGCCGCCGCCAGCTTTTCAAATTTCGCGTATTCCTCTCGCTCCTCATGACTAAACGGTAAATAGCCGATACCCGACATTACCGCTCCGCCATGCACCTTGTTTATCTTTCCCAAACCTGAAAGCTCGTTCAGATCTCTGCGAATTGTATCCTCTGAAACCTGCAATTCCTTGCTCAGCACAGACGACACAACCCGCTGTTTATCCCTGACCTCTTTCAATATAATAGCCTGTCGCTCTTTCTTAAGCATAGTAAATTCCCCAAAAATCAATGGCTAATACTCAAATCCGACAGTCCAAACATAAATAAAAAAACTGGTGCCCCCAAGCAAAACACTTATATTCTTGCATAAAAAACTAGCACATTCAGGCATTGCTGAAAACTTGTTTTCTCATCTTTACGGCATAAACTTCCTGATTGCAAACCTGCCCAAACCGGCAAATGCCCGATCCTCAAACACTGTATCATTTAAAAAATTAAAAACTGATATCAAGCCAATTACATAATTGAGATAACAGAAGAATGCGTTCTATCAACACTTAATCCATCATCCCACGGAGCTGTATTTTACTTCAATAGATATTTTAAATTAACAAAACCTGCATGCAAAGTTCGCTTTGCCTCAATTCATGCAAAAACCTGCAACAATAAAACAAGCTTAAGCAATCCAAGCCCGAAGATGCCTGTTTCACGTATAGGCTTACCCAAAAGAGCTTTATAATGCGGTTTAAAGCGCAAAATAGAGGGCAAATCCCTGAATTTCTTAAAAACCCGCAAAGAATCGAGTACCCGTGCTTTGATATTTACAGATAATCTTTATATTTGGCTCAGAATGTCGAATTCCCCAAATATCGACACGCATTTAGGTGATACTTTTTTATACCGACCTTTTCTTTCATTGATTAGCCGGCATTCTTTGTCGTATTTATTTGTTGCTAAAAATTAATTAGAAATGAGTCGTTCAAAACCCAACTATGTCTTTCCGCTGATAGCGATGATCGTAGTGTTTTTTCTCTTTGGAGGAATCACCAACATTAATGGAATCCTGCAGCCGTATCTTGAAAAGGTTTTCAACCTTTCGAGCACACAAGGCGCACTTGTTCCTTTTACTTTCTTCAGCGGTTTCGTATTCTGTTCTCCGCTGGGATCAAAAATTGTTGCTAAGTGGAACCACAAGCTGGCACTGATCGCCGGTCTGCTGGGCGTTTCGCTGGGGCTTGTCATCTTCTACAGCGCGTCAGTCCTTACAGAAGGCGCACTGACAGTTGGAGAAAGCATTCAATTGCCGCTTTACTTGTTTTTCGTCGGTCTGTTTACCGTAGGTTCAGGCGTAGCCATTCTTCAGGTTGCCGCCAATCCGTACATGGCTGCTCTGGGAAATCCGGAAACTGCTGACTCTCGCATCAACATGGCGGGATTCTTCAACTCGCTGGCTTCGGTAATCTTCCCGATGCTTGCCGGACGTATTCTGCTTGACAAAAGCTTGATCGAAAGCATTAAAAACATTGAGTACAGCGAAATTCCAACTGATACGCTTACTACAATGATCCACTCGGTGCAAATGCCGTACATTGCAGTAATCGGATTCACCCTGCTGGTTGCGCTCATTTACAAATTCGTTAAGCTTCCTGAGCTTGACTCCATCAGCGCAGACAACAACGGTACAAAAGAAAGCCCGCTGAAATACCGCCACCTCAAACTCGGCGTTTTAGCCATCTTCTGTTATGTAGGTTCCGAAGTAACCATTGCACAGTATCTTGTAAAGCTTGCTGAACAAAAACAACTGACATTCCTTCCGAGCATCATCGAAATTACGGACGTAGTAGCCGTGTACTGGTCAATGCTTATGGTAGGCCGCTTTGCGGGGATCTTCATTATGCAAAAAGTAAAAATCAACCAGGGACTGATCTGGACCAGCTTCCCGGCGCTTGTGCTGCTGATTCTCGGTTTGGGAATGGACAACGACATTACCATTATTTCCTTCATCCTGGTAGGTTTGTTCAACTCTGTAATGTGGGGTGCTATCTTCCCGCTGGGCATCGCCAAAATGGGATCACTAACCAACAAGGCTTCCAGCTACATGATTATGGGAATCTTCGGCGGCGCCGTACTTCCGGTAATACAAGGAGCGCTTGCAGACATCGTAGGCATTCACTTGTCCTATACACTGCTGCTGGCAACTTACGGCTATTTGCTCTACTACGGTGTAGCGGGTCACAAAGTGATCTCTTCGCCTGAAAATGTCGCTGAAAAGCAAGTAGCATAATATTATATAAAAAACATCTGCTCTGGCAAGCAGACGTTCCAATCAATATGTATAAATCACCAAGAGGAAATAATAACATTGAACTGTAAGGGCAGTCAAAAATGTTTTCCTCTAAATGGTCACAATTCTGTAATTTATGAAAATTTCTGAGCAAAACCCATCAACAATTGATATCAGTGCGCACGAACTGGGTTTTATCGATGAAAAACGCTTTGAAAAAGTGCAAACAGCTATTGCACCGAACTCTATCTCAGGCTCAAAGGCCGTTGCCCTGGAAATTGCAAACCTGATACGCGAGAAGGCAGATGCAGGCGAAAATTGCGTCCTCGGCCTGGCTACCGGCTCCTCTCCTATCAGAGTCTACGAAGAATTGGTTAGAATGCACAGAGAGGATGGTCTTAGTTTTCAGAACGTGATCACCTTCAACCTGGACGAGTATTACCCAATCCTTCCGGAAGCCGAACAAAGCTATTGGCGCTTCATGCACGAGCATTTGTTTGACCACGTGGACATCAAGAAAGAAAATGTTCACATTCCGAACGGCACGATTAACAAAGAAGACATTTCCGCTTACGCCAAGTCTTACGAAGACACAATCGTAGACGCCGGAGGACTGGATCTTCAGATCCTAGGCATCGGGCGCACCGGACACATCGGTTTCAACGAACCAGGATCGAGCCTGAAATCGCGAACGCGGCTGATTACGCTTGACCACATCACGCGAGTAGACGCAGCCAAGGATTTCGTAGAACTGGAACGCGTTCCGCGCACAGCCGTCACGATGGGTGTAGACACTATCATGAAAGCCAAACGCATTATCCTGATGGCTTGGGGAAGCGGAAAAGCGTCCATTATCAAAAAAGCTGCGGAAGGTGAAATGAGCACTGAAATTCCTTCAACTTTCCTTCAAGCCCATCCGAACACAACTTTTGTCTGCGACCCTGAGGCTGCTTCTGAACTGACCCGCATTAAAACACCTTGGCTGGTGGGCGAATGCGAATGGAACGAAGACCTGAAAAGAAAAGCGGTGCACTGGCTTTGCCGCCACGTGAACAAGCCAATCCTGAAGCTAACCGACCGGGACTACAACGACCACGGCATGTCGAGTCTGCTTACAGAGGAAACCTCGGCTTACCAGATCAACATCCGTATGTTCAACCAAGCGCAGCACACCATTACAGGATGGCCGGGCGGCAAACCAAACTGCGACGATTCGCACCGTCCTGAGCGAGCGGAACCTGCGCGCAAACGTGTTCTTATTTTCAGCCCGCACCCTGACGACGACGTTATCTCCATGGGCGGAACATTGCTGCGCCTTGTTGACCAAGGACACGAAGTACACGTGGCTTACCAAACATCCGGAAACATCGCCGTAAACGACCATGACGCGCTTCGATTTGCGGATTTCATCAGCGACTACCTGAAGTCCATCGGACACGGTTCTGATGCAGCCGGCGACCTGTTCGATCAAGTGCTTGCCGATCTTCAGAAAAAGAAAGGCGACAGCTTGGATTCAGCCCACGTTCGCCAGATCAAAGGACTGATCCGACGCGGAGAAGCAAAAGCGGCCTGCCGTTACAGCGGTCTTAAGCCTGAACATGTGCACCACTTGGACCTGCCGTTCTACGAAACAGGAAAAGTCAAGAAAAACCCTATCGGAGAAGCGGACATAGCCATTATCCGCCAGCTGATCGAAGAAGTGCAGCCGCACCAGATCTACTGTGCCGGCGACCTGGCTGACCCGCACGGAACGCACAAAGTTTGTCTTGACGGTATCTTTGCGGCGATCGAGCAATTGAAAAGCAAACCGTTTATGCAGGACTGCTGGGTGTGGCTTTACCGCGGCGCATGGCACGAATGGGAAACCTACGAAATCGACATGGCTGTGCCGATTTCACCGGACGAGCTGCGAAGAAAAAGACAAGCCATCTTCTTCCACCAGTCTCAAAAAGACGGCGTAGTGTTCCAAGGAAACGACGACCGCGAGTTCTGGCAAAGAGCCGAAGACAGAAACAAAGACACGGCTCAGCGCTACGACCAGCTGGGGCTTGCAGAATATGAAGCGATTGAAGCTTTTAAAAGATATTTCTTCTAAGCCGCTTGCCCAATAACTTTTAAAGCACTTCAGCACTTAGTTCATCTGTTTTATAAAACGGATAAACTAAGTGCTGAAGTGCTTAATTATATCACATCATCGCGTTTTTGAAAAAGTTTTGTCCTAATTGAAAGCCATTCCTGCAGCAAAAAAAGCACTTGCAAAGCGCAATCTGTTTAGATTAGCTCATAGGCATAAGCGTTGGCTCAGAAACTTTGGACACGCCAAAGCGTAATTCAGTGAATGAAAATTGATGCAAACCGCTGCCTTCACAGTTACACATAATAAACCTGACAGCAGTCTCTCTGCCGAATTACTCTTATTCCGGTCCAAAGATCCGACAAACACGTCTGTTTCCACATATTTTTATATGTTTGTTATCTTGTGTATTGGCAACGGTCTACGATTCTACACTAATAGGATACAGACCAACACCAGCACGAACACTTTTTCAAGAACTAATTAGTATTATTCATTTTCTGGTTAAAAAACACAGAAAAACTTTGTTACACTATGATTTCGAAAATTAAAGGAGTTATTCAAAATTATGCCTGGGGAGGCCGCTCATATATTGCAAAAACCCTGGGAGTGAAAAATGAGGAGCAAAAGCCTATGGCAGAATACTGGCTGGGCGCCCATCCTAAAGCGCCATCACAGCTAGAGAACGGAAAACTTCTGAATGAACTTATCGATGCGAATCCGGCAGAAATGCTTGGAGAAAAAAAGGCCTCAGAGTTTGACCAGCGCCTCCCCTTTCTGCTGAAGATTCTGGATGTAAAGAACACCTTGTCCATTCAGGTGCATCCAAGCAAAATTGAAGCGGAAAAAGGATTTGCAAAAGAAAACGAACTAGGAATAGCATTGACTGCTCCAAACCGAAATTTCAAAGACGACAACCACAAGCCCGAAATAATGATCGCCCTTTCGGATTTCTGGCTGCTCCACGGCTTCAAAAGCCCGGAAGCAATTCGCGAAATTTTCGGCAATTACAACAGCTTAAAGGAGTTCGCTGCCGAGCTGGACAACAAAGGGCTAAAGCAGTTCTACAAAGACTTTATGGCCGCGCCGGCCGATCTGATTGAAGGCCAGATGAAGGCGCTTATCGACGAAATCAGCGCTTCTAGTCCGGACAAAAGCTCACCAGACTACTGGGCACTTAAATATTTCAGGGAAGAAAACCTTTACGACCGCGGACTTCTTTCCATCTACATGATGAACCTGGTTTTCATCAAGCAAGGCGACGGAATCTTTCAAGCAGCGGGAATTCCTCACGCCTACCTGGAAGGCCAAAACATCGAGCTTATGGCCAATTCCGACAATGTGCTGCGTGGCGGGCTGACACCAAAGCACGTTGATATTGACGAACTGCTTAAACACACTTCATTCGAAACGGTTACTCCAAAAGTGATGCAGGCCAGCGATCTCCCGGTCCATCATCACGAAAGAGCCTTTGCAGCGCCAATTCCTGATTTTCTATTGACCCAAATCGAGCTGAAAGCCGGTGAGACCTACACCCAGGACGGCAGCAACGAGTTTGAGATTCTGCTTTTGGTAGACAACAAGACAATCAATATTGACGGAAACAACGCGCAATTCAGCCTTTCAAAAGGAGATGCCTGCGCAGTAAGCTACCATAGCCCATACACTATCGAAGCTCCTGACGGTTGCGTTCTCTATAAAGCAACTCTGCCGTCATAAAATCGTATCCGTTGACAAAATAAAAAAGGACTGTCAGCCACCGGCCGGCAATCCTTTTTTTTGATTATTAAAAACTCTGATATTTTTCCCCGACCGCTTTCCAAACAAAATCAGATCACTTAATTGTCTTTTTCAACAAATCCACCATCTCCTCGTAAACAGACAGCACTTGCTTCAATGTTTCGGTATCCTCTTGATGCACCAACTTCTGGCAACGTCTCCATTCATTTTTGAAAAACACCTCCCGGTCAAACTTAACAGGCTCATTAACCTGCTTAACTTTTTTTACGGCGTAATCCTTTATCCATACCTTGGTCTCCTCGTCGGCATTCTCCTCGTCCAGAACGATTTTTCCCGCCAGATACTCACGCACTGCTTCCTCGTCTTCAAAAAGCTTCTTCCTGTTTACGCCGATAAATTCAACGGCCTGTTTGCGTATTTTCACCGACCTCGCCATAAACCGCTCCTTCACCTCTGACGGAAGGGCTTCCACGCCCAGATAAAACCTGGCGTCGCGCTGCACGGTCATATGGCTTACGCCGAACTCCTCAGCCAGCTGTTCGCTTACTTTTTTCAAGTGAACATTTTGTTCACTTGCCCCATCTTCATCCAAGTGAACATTTTGTTCACTTGAAACGCGGGACCCTCCGTGGGTGTTTTTCAGAGCGAGATACTTCATGCCCCGGTAATAGGAAACCTGCCATTTCACCAAATTCCGCTTTCCTAGCTGCAGATCCATCATAAAATTTTTGACGGCATCCAGGCCGGAGAAATCCATCAGCCGGTAGGGGACTTCCAGATCCAGTTCCTCGCACAGCTCAAACCTGTTGTGTCCGTCGACGATGTACCACAAATCGGGCTGAAACCGCCAAAGGATGATCGCGTCGCGGCATCCTTCAGCTTTCAAGCTGTTCCGCAGCTTTACACGCTCGGCAGGCACCAGTCGCGGAATAAAACGCCGCAGCTCCGGATGAACCTGTATGCGCGGATCGTCTGTCGTTGCGAATTCTATGCTGTCCAGAAACTGCTTGCGGCCCTGCGCCAGCTCGTTCAGCATAATTCCGGCGTTTCCCACAGGCGGGGAATGCCCCTGAACAGGCTCAGGATGGTGCCCGGAAGGCGCGGATTCGGTCGGTTTTGCCGAGCGTGCCGTTTGCCCTCTTCTTCTGACTTGTATTTTCTTAGCCATTATCCACCTCCTTTGCCAAAGCCATATAATCAATGGCACCGTTTGAATTCTTGTTGTAGGTGAAAATATCCAGCCCAGCGTTGGTAGCTTCCGGCAATGCCACATTCGACCTAATAAAGGTGTCGAATACGCGGTATCGGGCAAATTCCTCGCGAATCACCTGCATGTATTCCTGGTGAATTTTCTTGCGCTGGTCAACCAGCGTGTAGACGATTCCCTCAATGGAAATATTTTTATTAAAATACTGCCAGTCCTCATCAAATACAAACTCGAAAAGGTCGTTCAAACCGCGGTACGCGGAATACTCTGGCTGCACAGTAACAACCACAGAAGTGCAGGCGCAAATAGCGTTGGCTGTAAGTATGTCGAGATTCGGCGGCGTGTCAATAATAATATAGTCATAGATCCGCTTAGCAGGATAAAGAACCTTGTTCAAGCGGTCATAGCCTTTCGCTCGCTTATTGATCAGTTCGTTGGTAATAGGGGAGAGGCTCAGGTCGGTTGGGCAGATATCCAGATTCTCTTCCACCTGATAAATACAGTCCACAATATTTTTGTTTTTTTCGGACTCAAACGTCAAAGCGTGCGCCAAATGGTGCTCCGGCATCTCGTCATCCAGAAAATTCAGTGCCTGCGATGCGTTGCCCTGCGGATCCAAATCCACAAGAAGCACCTGCTTTCCCAACAGCTGCAGCGCTTTTGCCAAGTTTACCGAAGTAGTCGTTTTGGCTACGCCGCCCTTGTGGTTGGCAATGGCGATCACCTTAGCACCGCTCACTGCAGATTCCTTGTAGCCGTATTTCACCAATATTGGATGCAGTTTCAGCAGATTTGTCTCGTTCAACGATACCGTTCCCTTCAGCACTTTCGACAGGTAATTGGGTATTCCGGCTTCTTCTTCGATTTTTTTGAGAGACAGAGCGGGGTTTTTCTTAAAAAAAGAAATAACGTCAGAGTTATTCATAAATCATATATTTATCAATCCTAAATATTAGATATAAATATATGCAATTCTTCTTTTTAAGAAAAACAAGGTGCGATTATGTAAGAAAAAACCGTAAATAATTGGTTAAATATGTTCCCTGTGATCAAAAACATATTATCAGAAACGATCGTGGACGTCTGCTCTGCGCGGCTGGCTCCCGACCAGCTTACATTCCCGCGTCAGCTTTTCGGCGAAACTCAGCCTTTATACTCCTTCAATCCGTATGTACTCTTGGCATATCCTGCCACTCCCGCTTCCAAAATCTCGTAGTCTTTCGAATTGTGTTCCTTAATGTATATCGTGCGCAGCTTATTGAACTCCGCCCGAAAATTGATTTGCTCATCAAGGCGCGCGGACAAAGCGTCTTTCTCGCTGATAAGTTCTTCGAGTTCCTCCATGAATTTGACGGATACCACATTTTCTGCTTCATCCAAAACATACAGCGCCTCTTCGGCGACGGTCATCTCGTCGTACTTCGAAAAAATCTGGTTTCTCACCGCATCCCATTCTTTAGGTATGCGCTTATAAAGATTTTTGAGTCTCAGCTCCTCTTGATGCATCTGAACTTTACGCTGCTGCTGCTCACGAGCCATTATCTGAGCGCCATATTCTGTATTGTAATACCCTTCCTTCAGGCATTTGAACAAATAGCCGCCTTTGTTCTTTATCCCGTCTCCTTTTTCGTTGATTCGCTCAATTACAAAGTCCACCAGTCCTTTTTCGTATGTCTTTATAAACCGGTTGTATTTGGTAGCCGACAAAAAACCGCCAATCAAACCGGACACCTTTTCATCTGCATGCAACTGCGGCGAAGCTTCACCTGCATTCAGCGCCAATGCCGCCGGATCAGAAATCGGTTCAAAGGTTGTGTCGATAACCTCGGGTTCAGGCACCACATACTTTTCATTTTTTTGGATGATAAACTTTATGGCCACTACCTTTCGTCCCAGCTTAATTTTCTCCACACCAACTTGTATGTCCGAAAACGAGTTAATCTCTTTCAGAGACGGCTCAATCACATAACGCCTCAGATTTTCGAACTTCGGGTATTTGCTTTCCAAACAAAGAATATTTCTCAAAACATCCAGGCTCAACTCGCGCGTACGTATATTAGGATAATATTGCTTACACAGCTCATAAATCCGGATGGAGTACTGCCTTTTAAATCGGTTAACATTTTTAAGCAAGTAAGACGTGTACTTTTCCTTCAGCCCCAGTAGAAACGGTTTCATGTCCGAAGAAAAACGCACCGTAATAAAACCTTTGCCCTTCTGCCCTTTTGCCATTGTAATAAACGAGTAGCTCGCCCAGCGATCTTCTTCCTCGATATGAATAGCGCTTTCGGCCAGTTCCTGCGCCGCCTCCTTTACGCGTTTGTAATCCGCTCCGCCTACAATCTCTCTGTCTGAGCCGATTATCTCGTGGATAGGAATATCATAAGTAAAAAAATCCTGATCGCCGTGCTGTATGCGAGCGCACATCAGCGCAATGATTCGCTGCTGCGTTGCTGAAAAAGGCTGGCGGGAATTTACTACCTTATTGCTTTTTACAATCTTGTAGTTCCCCAACTTTTCAAGTGAAAGACGTTTCATCCGTTTTTGACTGTTTTACAATGACCAGATGCTGCCCTGCTGACTATCCGCTTTTTGCGACAGATGGTAGCCGTTGTCAGAAGAGCTTTTTCGTTGCTAAAAAATACTGAAAGAAAACCCCATCGCTATTACAAATATAAAAGGCTTTTTGAAAAGACAAAGAGGGTTTGTGGGCTTTTATTCCAGTTCAGTAAATATAAATGGGGTATCTTTTCAGCTTAAATACTACAAGCTGCAAAATATTGGAAATCACCGCAGGGCAACCGTTCAGAAAGGCTTTTTCTACAGCAAATATTGGAAAAAGCAACAGCTTAAATAAATCAATAGGCTTTTACTACAGTATATTTTGGAAAATGCTTCAGCTAAAGCTGAAAAAAACGGGCTTTACTACAGCATATTTTGGAAAACGTTTCAGCTATGAAACAATAGTGGAAAACAGAGCAGGTTCAATGGGGAATTATATCAGTTTTGAATGGAAAAAACAGCAGTTATATCTATTACAGAAATAGAGATCAAAAAACTATGGCATTTACTACAGTTAATAACGGCTTTTACAACAGCTAAAAAAGGAAATCATTCCAGGTATAATGGCTTTTGCTACAGATAAAAAGGAAATCATTTCAGGCTTAATGGCTTTTGTTACAGCTTAAACGGAAAAATCACCAGCTTTACCTTTGTATTGCGCTGTTAACCAATGACTTACAGGGTGTTAAAACAATTAAAACATATATAAATAAGAAAACAACTAAAACATTTACTAAATAATAGCAGTAGTATTTTCTAATTTAAATATTTAATAATATTCTTGATTAACATTTAATTTCAATTTCATATAATACTTACATCGTTAACATGTAAATACTCTCTACGTTTGTGGGCGCCATTATTTAGTCTGGCAATTATAAATTTCACAAACATTTCTAACTTTCAAGTCAACTAATAGCAGCCCCTGCATAATAAATATATATTTTTTTTACCAAAAATAACTTCTACGCTGAACCTGAGTAATACGGAAGCCTAAAACTACTTCGTGTGTTCCCTTGCCAACGCTGCTGTTGTCAGAAACCGGCAATTCATAAGAATAGGTAAGTTCAACTAATTTTTTTACCTGAAAACCGGCAAAAAAGCCTGCAGATTCTTCATTTTTATAGGTGGAGCCAAACTCCAAAAAGCCTTTGTATTTTGCGCGTATTGTCGCTAAGAAGGAATCCTTATGACTGAAAAGGAGTTTGTAATGTGCGCTTGAGAAAATTTTCCAGTTTTCATTGAGTCCAAATTTGTATCCGATACTGATGTTCGAGCCTTTATAGGCAACCAAAACATCCATTGGATCGCTGAGCAATGATTTGCCCAAATACTGGCCGAATGTGTATCCTAGATAAAATCGGGCGTGAAAAAGTCCCAGGCCGCCTGTCAGATTAAAATTGCTTTTGGAACCGCCTTGACTAACCAGCTCAAGATAACGCGGGTCGTTCTGCTGTCGAATAACGATGTCTGAAAGA